>JBQTKE010000777.1:0-3972 GCA_052386435.1 Myxococcaceae bacterium | reverse complement strand
GAAGGAGATCACCCGCAACGCCTTCGGTCCGCAGCCCCGGCGCTGGACGGAGTGGTGGGCGATGAACCGCGAACGGCGCCGAGTGCAATGGCTGGTGGCCGCGCTCCGCTCTCCGGAGCTGGACCTGCGCCACGCGGCGGTGGATGAGCTCTCCCGCGCGGTGAGCGACACCTTGGGCTTCAACGCGGAAGCGCCGGAGGTGGAACGCGAGGCGGCGGTCCGTCGCTGGGAGCAGCTGGTCCAAGAGACGCCGCGCGGACGCCGGCTGGAGCTGTGAGCTCTTACGCTCTCGTCAATCTGGTCGCGTGCGTGGGTCTGCTCGCGCTCACGTTCCTGGTGGTGTTTCGCCGAACGCGCAGTCCGCTGTCACTTCCACTCGCGCTCTTAGGCACGGACCTTTTTCTCTGGAGCTTTTTCCGGCTGGGTTTCGAGCTTTCCGGAGCGTGGATGTGGCGCCGGCTGGACATGGCGAGCGCAGCGCTCGCGTCGGCGTTCGGGTTTCACTTCGTGGTGATTTACGTAGGGCGTGCGCGCTCGCTGCGGGTGCTGATCGCCTTGGTTTACACGCTCTTCACCGCGGTCGGATTGATCTCCCTCTCGGCGCTCTTCTTCTCTCCGGTGGAGCAGTGGCTGGGCGAGCAGCGTTGGTCGCTCATGCACGCCAGCGCGCTCCTTCCCACCGCCGTGCTCGCGACCCTCGTGCTTGGGATTCATTTCTTCCGCACGGCCAGCGCGCAGGAGCGGGCGCGTACGCGGTGGATGCTCACGGCGGTGTTGGTGATGGGCGCGTTCGGTGGAACGGAGCTGCTGGCGGATCTGGAGTTCGATTCGCCGCGATTGGCGCCGTTGGGCACGCTGGCGAGCACCGCCATTCTCGCGGTGATCACGCTGCGGCTGAGGCTGTTCGAAAAGCAGGTGACCCTGGTCAACGCGCTCTATGCGCTCGCTCTCGCCACGCTCGCGGTCTGGGCGTACCTGTTCGTCTTCCGTGTCCTTGGAACGAAGCCCGCGATGCTCATCGTCGGCACCAGCGCGGTCACGCTCTTGGTGGTGGACGTGAGCCGCCGCGTTCTTGCCAAGGTGACGCTGCGCCGCGCGCGCGTGGAACGGCTGGCGACCTTGGGACGCTTCGCTTCGCAGATGGCGCATGATCTGAAAAATCCTCTCGCGGCGCTCAAAGGCGCGGCGCAGTTCCTCAAAGAGGAGCACGCGCTAGGGCACTCGCTGGATGACAAGGGCGACTTTTTGGATCTGGTGCTGGATCAGATCGATCGCATGCACCGGGTGGTGGACAACTATCAGCGTCTAGGTCGAGTGGAGCCGCTCAAGGCGGTGCTCGACGTGAACGAGCTGGTCTCCCACGTCCTGGCGCTGCAACACTTCGCGCCTACCACCAAGGTCGAGGTGCGGCGGGTGCTCGGGGACGATGCGCCCAAGTGCAATCTGGACAAGGACCTGATCGCCGGGGCGTTGGAGAACATCATCCGCAACGCGTTTGAAGCGATGGCGAACGGCGGGACGCTCACGGTGCGGACGCTGCGGAATCTCCCGACGGAGCCGGAGGGGGTACGGCTGTATGTCGAGGACACGGGCGCGGGCATGGACGCGCGCACGCGAGAGCGGGCCTTCGACGACTTCTACACGACGAAGCCGAAGGGCAGCGGGCTGGGGCTGGCGTTCGTGCGGCGGGTGGTGGAGGCCCACGGCGGCGAGGTGGTGGTGAGCAGCAAGGAAGGGCGCGGCAGTGTCGTGGAGCTGCGACTGCCCGCGAACTGACGTAAGTTCTCACGGCGCTCTATGGCTGACACGACTGGCAGCGTTCTCCTCGTCGACGATGACCCCGCCGTGGGAAAGGTTCTGACTGCGCTGCTGCATCAAGCAGGGCTGCAGAGTCACCACGTGACGTCCGCGGAATCGGCGCTGCAGTTCTTGGACAAGCACGCGGTGGATGTCGTGGTCAGCGACGTGCGGATGCCGAGCATGGATGGGATGGCGCTGCTCAACCGCGTCGCGGAGCGCTGGCCGGAGCTGCCGGTCATCATGCTCACGGCGCACGGCACGGTGCCCATGGCGGTGGAGGCGATGAAGCTGGGCGCGGCGGACTTTGTGATCAAACCGTTTGATCGCGAGGAGCTGCTCTTCTCGGTGCGCAAGGCGCTGACGCAGGCGCGGCACTCGGAGCAGCTCCCGCAGAGCGCGCCGCTGCCGGGCGGGATCATTGGTGCGTCGGCTCCAATGAAGGAGGTGTCGGAGCTGATTCGGCGCAGCGCGGGTGGGACGGCGACGGTGTTGATCCGTGGAGAGAGTGGGACGGGGAAGGAGCTCGCCGCGCGCGCAATTCACGAACAGAGCCCGCGTCGCACCGGGCCGTTTGTGAAGATTCACTGTGCTGCGCTGCCGGACACGCTCTTGGAGTCGGAGCTGTTTGGCTACGAGAAGGGCGCGTTCACGGGCGCTGCCAACCGGAAGCCGGGGCGGGTGGAGCTCGCGGACGGCGGGACGTTGTTCCTTGACGAGATTGGGGACATCACGCCGGCGACGCAGGTGAAGTTGTTGCGGCTGCTGCAGGATCGAGAGTTCGAACGGCTGGGCGGGACGCAGACGCTCAAGGTGGATCTGCGGCTGGTGGCGGCGACGCATCGCGATCTGGAAGCGATGGTGAAGAAGAACGAGTTTCGCGAGGATCTGTTTTATCGGCTCAATGTCGTCCCGGTGTGGATGCCTCCGCTGCGGGATCGGTTGGATGATCTGGAGTCGCTGGCCCGTCACTTCTGCGCCACGCTCAGCACGGCGAATGGGAAGCCGGGCATCACGTTGGATGACGACGCGCTGGCGTTGCTCATGGCGCAGCCCTGGCCGGGAAATGTTCGGCAGCTGCAGAACTTTATCGAGCGGCTGATTGTCCTGGCTCAGGGACAAGTGCTGGATGCTGAACACGTAAGGCGTGAGCTCGGTCGGTCGGCGCAGAGTCCGGCAACCTCCAGCAACGCGCCTGCTCCGGCGGCGCCCGAGTCCACTCTGGACCAGCAGCGCCGAGCGACCGAGAAGGAGGCGCTGCTCCAGGCATTGCAACGCGCCAACGACAACCGCACCGTCGCGGCAAGACTGTTGGGTATCAGCCGAAGGACCCTCTACAACAAGCTTCAGGAACACGGCCTGACCTAAAGCGCGGAAGTAACTGAAGTAACTGACGTTGTCTCGCCAACGTGACGCCGTTTGACCCTTCCTTCGTGACAGCCGCGGTCGTGCGACTACGGTCGCCCGCCAACCGAGGTCCGAATGCTCGTCGCCCCCCCTGATTACCTCGTCTTCTCCAGGATGCTCGCGCATGACCTGCGTCTGGGTTGGCTGCTCGGCGCGGCGGTCGCTGGGGGCGTTTACTACTGGTGGCGCAGGTCTCAGCAGCAGCGTGACGAAGGCGGCGGTCCCCTCAACCTCGCGTCCTAAGCTCGGTCGTCGTTCAGCGGCTTCTCTCGAGCCTCGACGGGGCGCCTAATCCAGCGAACCTCTTCACTCCTGCGGCGTACATCTGACCGCTGCGGTTTTTCCTCTCCGTCAGTCCCTCATCGCAGTGCTATCGCTCACGGGCATGCGCTACCTCTTAGAGAACGACGCCCACACGGCGCTGCGCGATCAAGCGCGGAGGTTCGCGGCGAAAGAGATCGCGCCCTACGCTTCCGCTTGGGAAGAGGCGGAGGAGTTCCCGCGTGCGCTGTACGAATCAGCGGCGCGTGCGGGAGTCTTGGGCCTGGGTTACTCGGAAGGGTTGGGCGGTACCGGCGGAGATCTCAGCCACGCCCTGGTCGCGGCCGAAGAGCTCATCCTCGCCGGCCATTCGGTTGGTACCTGCGTGGGCTTGGGCTCGCACGGCATCGCGCTTCCGCCCATCGTCCGACTCGGAACGCCGGAGCAACAAGCGCGCTTCGTGACCCCGGTGCTCCGCGGCGAGAAGATCGCGGCGCTCGCCATCAC
>JBQTKE010000776.1:0-6067 GCA_052386435.1 Myxococcaceae bacterium | reverse complement strand
CACGCGAAGTTGGAGAAGTTCTTCCGGTGGAAGCGGCAGCAGGACGAGTCGATGACGGCCGACGCGCCGCTCTTCGTGAGCCGCAAGGGCAACCGGCTGTCGACGAGGCAGGTGCGCAAAGCGGCATTATTCAGAGGGCGGCATAATGACGGTAATGCCGCGCTCGGCATTACCGGCACTCCCTGGCGACCAACATGCTCCGCGACGGCGCCTCGATGAGCGAGATCGGCATCGTGCTGCGCCACCGCAGCCCCGCCACGACGGAGATCTACGCGAAGGTGGACATTGCCTCATGGAGCTGGCCAAGCAGCACAAACCAGCGGTCATCCTCCTCGACATCATTCAGAACACGGACGGGCGCGACCTGCTGGCCCAGCTCAAGGGGGATCCGGAGACGAAGGACATCAAGGTCATCATCTGCTCGGCGTTACCGGATCAGTACATGCGGCAGCTCTGCTTCGAGCTGGGCGCGGTTGATTACGAAGAGAAGCCGTTCGATCCGCTGCTCATGCGCCGCGTGGCTCGGCTCGCGGGTGTGGACAACGATCAGCCGGCTGCTGGTCCGACTCTCTCGGTCGTCTAAGCTCTCGCGACATTCACGCACTCTCGCGTCGACCAGACACGCGAGGCAGAAGTTTCGCAGTGACGGTTCAGCTGCCCTTCAGTGCGGCGATCGCTCTGCGGTAGTCCTTCTCTCCAAACACTGCGCTGCCTGCGACGAGCACGTTCGCACCCGCTTCAACCAGTGACGCTGCGTTCTTCGCGTTCACGCCGCCGTCGACTTCGATCATCGTCTTGAGTCCGCGTTGATCGATCATCGCGCGCAGGCGACGCACCTTCTCCAAGCTCTGCGGAATGAAGCTCTGCCCGCCGAAGCCGGGGTTCACGGACATGAGCAGAACCATGTCCACCTCCGGGAGAATCTCTTCCAGGGTGACGAGCGGCGTGGAGGGATTAAGCACCACGCACGGCTTGGCTCCGGCGTGACGGATCTGCTGCACGGTCCGGTGCAGATGCGGACACGTCTCCACGTGGACCGAGAGAATGTGCGCGCCGGCCTTGGCGAACGCGTCGATGTACTTCTCCGGCTCCACCATCATGAGGTGCACGTCGAGCGGCGGCTTGGCGCTGCGCTTGGCGGCCTCGACGATGATGGGCCCTAGCGTGAGGTTGGGAACGAAGCGACCGTCCATCACGTCGACGTGGATATAGTCAGCTCCTGCGTCGGTGACGGCGGAGAGCTCTTCGGCGAGTCGACCGAAATCACAGCTGAGAATGGAGGGGGCGATGAGGGTCTTGGTCATGGCTGGACGATGGCTTTGTACATGAGTCGCACGCTCTTTTCCCGAGCGGAGGTGTTCAGAGGCAGCGGGGCGAGATCATCGAAATCAGGCAGCGTGATCTCTTGGACGGCTTGGTCCTCGGTCTTCTTCGCTGCCACCGCCTGGCGAACGGCCTGCTCCAACGCCGCGAAATAATCGCGGTAGCGCACGACGTCCGCGCGGGTACCGAGCTCACCGTGACCAGGAACGACGGTGTCGAAGTCCAGCGCCAGCATCCGCTCGAGCGTCCCGCGAAATGCAAGGATGTCCCCTCCTCCAATGGGATCCACGCGCGGCTCATAGCGTGTCAGCACCAGGTCTCCGGTGATGAGCACGCGGCGCTGAGGAAGGAGCGCGACGAGGTCCCCGTCGGTGTGGCCTTTTCCCAGATAAAGCACGCGCACGATCTCTCCGCCCAGACTGAGCTGCAGGTTGTCGGCGACTTCGACGTACGGGCCGCTGGCGGGCGTTCCATGCGGAGGTGCGGTGCGCAGCCGATTGAGCGCGTTGGGGTGAATGAGCACGGCGCCCACGCCTTCGAAGAGGCCAACGTTGCCTGCATGGTCGACGTGCGAGTGGGTAAGCAACAGTCGTCGCACTGTATGTTGAAGCTCCGACTCGACGCGGTGATGCAGACGGCGCGTGTAGCTGCCGAACTTGCTGTCCACTACGAACGCTTCGTCGCCGTGGAGGAGAATCCCGCTGTTTCCGCCGCCTCCCAGCATCACTTCGAAACGATCGCCCAGCTTCCGCAGCGAGGTGCGCGTGAAGGCGCCAATGCAGCCGGTGCTCAGCGCGAGAACCACCAGGGCCCAGCGCACGCCGGGAGTAAAGGGACCTGCACCTCGTCGTGGTAAAAACGGCACCGATGAACCTCTCTCGTCGCGTGGAGAAGCTGACGTCCATCCTCGACGTCGCCAAGGCGATGCAGGCGGAGCGTACTCTGGAGAGCCTTCTCCAGCTCATTCTTCGCGAAGCGACGAAGGTGGTGGACGCGGATCGCTGCTCGCTCTTCCTGTTGGACCGGGAACGCAATGAGCTCTGGTCTCGCGTCGCTCAAGGCACGACGACGAAGCTTCGCTTCCCTGTCAGCATGGGCATCGCGGGTCGCGTCGCGCAGTCACGCGCGGTGATCAACATTTCGGACGCTTACGCAGACGAGCGCTTCAACCGCGAAGTGGACACTGCGCTTCGCTACCGCACCCAGACGATTCTCTGCGTGCCCATGCTGGATGCCGCGGGGGAGCTGGTGGGCGTGCTGCAAGCGCTCAACTCTAAAGATGGATCGCCGTTCGACTCGGAAGACGAAGAGCTGTTGATGGCGATCGGCGGTCAGGCGGCCGTCGCGATTGAGAACGCGTTGCTGCATGAAGAGATCAGCAACCTGTTCGAAGGCTTTGTCTCGGCCTCGGTCATCGCGATTGAAGCGCGCGACCCGACGACCGCGGGTCACTCCAGCCGCGTCGCTGCTCTGACCTTGGCTCTGGCGCGCGCGACGGAGCAGCTCACGACGGGCTCTTACGCGAACACCCGCTTCACGCTCCAGGACCTGCAGGAGATTCGTTACGCGTCGCTGCTGCATGACTTTGGAAAGGTCGGCGTGCGCGAAGCGGTTCTTGTCAAGGCGGAGAAGTTCTACCCGCATGAGCTTGAAGTGGTGAAGGCGCGGTTCGAGCTGGCTCGCAAGGATCATCAGCTGCAGAGCATGCGGCGCCGATTGGAGTTGGTGAAGCTGCGCGGAGAACGCGCGTTGGCGGAGATTGAGCAGGAAGAGGACACTCGGCTTACCGCGTCTCTCAAAGAATTGGATGACGCGATGGAGTTTGTCCTCGCCTGCAACCGGCCCACGGTGCTCGCGCAGAGCGGCTTCGAGCGGCTGCTCACGCTGGGTCAGGTGAGTTTCAAGGGCAGCGCGGGGGAAGAGCGCCCGCTGCTCTCGCCGCTTGAGGTGGAGACGCTCTCCATCCCGCGTGGCTCGCTCTCCCCTGCTGAACGCATTGAGATTGAGAGCCACGTCACGCACACCTTCCGTTTCCTCTCTCAGATTCCGTGGACGCGCGCCCTGCGGCGGGTTCCGGAGATCGCCTACGCGCACCACGAGAAGCTCAACGGCAAAGGCTACCCGCGCGCGATGCCGGAGAAGGACATTCCGGTTCAGTCGAAGATGATGGCGGTCGCGGACATCTACGACGCACTCACCGCTTCAGATCGCCCGTATAAGAAGGCGGTCCCTCATTCCCTGGCGCTCGACATCCTGAAGAAGGAGGCGGACGCGGGGCAAATTGATGGCGAGCTCTTCCGCGTGTTCGTGGAAGCGGACGTTCCGCGCAGCGCGCTGGGTGAGAAGATCGGCTAAAGCCTTCTCAGCGCGAGCACGCTCCACGCGGTGCGCTCGTCTACCAGGCGTGGCTGCAGGCCGTCATCCGCGAGCACTGAGTGCTACCCGGCGATCTGGTGCAGACGCAGGCTGTTGATCTTCCCCGGCTGCCCGATCGGCGCGCCGAAGACGATCACGATCTTGTCGCCCTTGTGCGCAAGGCCGCGCGAGAGCAGCTCTTCCTCCACGCGTTGAACCATCGCCTCCGTCTCTTGAATCGGCTCAAAGACGCGCGGGACAACGCCCCAAAGAAGCGCGAGGCGGCGGCGCACTTCCTGGTTGGGGCTGAAGGCGATGATCGGCACCGATGGGCGGAAGCGCGAGAGCAACCGCGCGGTCGTTCCGGACAGGGTGAACGCGGCGATCAACGTGGCACCAGACTCACGCGCGGCGCGACACGCAATGCCGCAGATCGTCTCCGGGAACGCGGCAGGAAGGTTGGACGGCTCTCCCGGCCCGCGTTTCTGCAGGCCGGTCCGCATCGCGCTCTCCGCGGCGAGGACGATGCGATCCATCATCTGCACAGATTCGATGGGGTACTTGCCAGACGCGGTCTCGCCCGAGAGCATCACCGCGTCGGTGCTGTCGAAGATGGCGTTGGCGACGTCGGACGCCTCCGTGCGCGTGGGCCGCGGGTGGTCGATCATCGAGTTCAACATCTGCGTCGCGACGATGACAGGCAGGCCGCGGTGATTCGCTCGACGAATAATGTCCTTCTGAATCGCGGGAACCTCTTCGGGCGGAATCTCCACGCCCAAGTCACCGCGCGCGACCATCACGCCGTCGGTCTTATCTAGGATCGCGTCCAGTCGCGCCAACGCCTCCGGCTTCTCCAGCTTCGCGATGATGGGAACTTGTCGCCCCGCTTCCTTCATCGCGGCGCGGGCTATGTCGAGATCATTGGGCGAGCGCACGAACGAGAGCGCGACGTAGTCCACGCCGGCCTTGATGCCAAAGAGCAGGTCCTCGCGATCCTTCGGGGTCAGTGCGTCCGCGCGCAGGGCCACACCCGGGAGGTTGATGCCCTTGTTGTTCTTCAGCACGCCGCCGTGGACGACCTCCGTCCGAACGACGCTCTTCTTGTCGGTGGCCAGCACCTTGAGCTCGAGCAAGCCGTCGTCGAGGAGGATCTTGTCGCCGGGGTTCACATCCGACGCGAGGTGCGGATACGTCGTGGAGACGAGGGTCTGCGTGCCTGGCACCGACTCGTCGGTGGTGATGGAGAACTCTTTGCCTTCGATCAGATCGATGGCGCCGTTCACCAGCTTGCCGGTACGGATCTTCGGGCCCTGAAGGTCACCCAGAATGCCGACCGCCTTGCGAACTTTCAGCGATGCCTGGCGCAGCATCTCGATGGATTTGGCGTGCTGCTCGTGGGTACCGTGCGAGAAATTCAGTCTCGCCACATCCATTCCGGCCACCAGCAGGTTTTCCAACATCTCTTGGGTGAGGCAAGAGGGCCCTAACGTACAGACAATCTTTGCTCGTCTCATTTGGGGCGGAGAATCAGGTCCAGGGCCTACGAGGTCAAGCGCGCGATGTTGCTCTTCCAGAAAAGATTCCATGCTGGACTCCTCGACGGGTCGGTGCGGCTCACCTTTCGACGTTGGGCTTCGCTGCGGGTCAAGCCGCAGGGCCGCTACCGCTGTCACCCGATTGGGGTCTTAGAGGTCGACTCCGTGTCCTGGGTGCTCGCCTCTTCGCTCACCGACCTGGAAGCGCGCGCCGCGGGTTTCACAGGGCTGGGCGAGCTCACGGCTTTTCTCGAAGAGTTGGGGCCGCTGCCCCCGTCGACGCGTCTTGCCCGCGTGGAACTGCACCATGGCGGGGATGGCGATCGCGTGCAGTTGGCGATGGAGGACAAGCTCAGCAAGGAGGAAGTGGAGACGCTCCGCGCCAAGCTCAAGAAGATGGACGGGAGGAAACCGTGGACGCTGCGGACGCTGCGGCTGATTCAGAAGCGGCCGCGCGTGGCTGCGTCAAAGCTGGCCCTCTCTGTCGGGCGTGAGACGCTGCCTTTCAAGGTGGACGTGCGCAAGCTGAAGAAGCTGGGGCTCACGCAGAGCTTTGAGGTCGGCTACGAGGTCTCGCCTCGGGGTACGGCGCTTCTTAAAAAACTCGGCAAGAACCTTTAAGGCAGCGGTGCAACAGCAGCGGCGCGCCCCGCGCAGGGTTCAGTCTCAAAGTCGGCTGGCCGACGTCGCGACGAACGCCACCGCTCGTTGGTCGACACCGGCGCGTGAACCACTTGCAGGTGCGGCGCGGTCGTCGATCAATTCGGCCAGCCACGGTCTTCCGCCGTGCTCGCACCCAGGAGCTTGTGCATGCCATTCGTTCGCGTCGGCAAAGAGAACTCGACGGACATCAA
>JBQTKE010000775.1:0-6768 GCA_052386435.1 Myxococcaceae bacterium | reverse complement strand
TGCACTCGAGTCCACCGCTCCACTGCTGGCGCTGTCGAACCCTTCGGTGAACGCTTCACCGTAGAACCTCACGTACGTGCCGTCGTTCATGCGATCTACCTTCACGCGCTTGACGCGGCCGAGTGCCCATGCGCTCAAGTCTTCGGTGAGGTTGAGGGAAGCGTCCAGCCGGCTGAACCCATTCACCACCAGCAGCGACGGTCTGTTCTCCGTGGCCCTCGCACCCACGGCTTCGGAGGGAAGCGATTCGCCGGCTGCATTCACGGAGGCGACACGGAAGTAGCGCACTTCACCCAGCCGAACCGCGAACGTCGCGTGCAGCGCCGAAACCTCGACACCGTCGTCCCAGGCCAGCCCATCTCGACTGGAGTAGACGCGGAAGGAAGAAGGATCATCTCCGGCAAGGCCGCTGCGATCAAACGCAGGCAGTGCCCAACGAACTTCGAGCTTTCCGCTCACGGCCACCGCGGAGATTGCCACCGGGGGCTCAGGCGGAAGGAGCACAGGTCTCCCGTCCTTCGCTCCCCAGTACTTGATGATGCCCTGAACAATCGCCCGCGCCGCCGTGTACCGAAAGCGCGCTTCCTTGAGGACCGTGGAGTCGGGAGGCTTCTCATGAAACGCGACCTCAATCAGGATGGCGGGCATCTTCGGGTTGTTGAGCGGGTTGAGCTCCCCGAAGTACGCACAACGCAGCTTGCGGTCCGTCCAGTTCGGTCTGATGCCAAGGCGCAGATCGTTCACCAGCTCGTTGTGGACCGCGCTCCCCAGCTCCAGACTTCCCGCGACAGGCGTGGGGTTCGGACACTGGTACGGTCCGCCCTCGCCGTAGACGTACGTCTCTGTTCCGGTCGAGCCTGGATCCGGCGTCCCCGTCGCGTTGGTGTGCCACGCGACGTAAACGGCGTCCTCACCGTCCACGTGATCCCACGCGGCGAACCGAGGCCGCGAACCGATGTCGTCGTCGCGATCGGTCAGCGTCGGGTTGTCGAAGACGTCGCGCACCGCACCTTGAAATTGCGCGCCGTAGCGCCCTGACTCTTCCCAACGCGGGCGGCCACTGCTGCCACGCCCCGCGGCGGGTTGGGTGGTCTGGTTGCGGTCAAAGGTCAGCGATCGACCGCCGCCGAAACGAACCGCGTCCAGTGACACCACGCGGCCATCGGGATGCGAAGAGTCGTTCAGCAATTCCAGCGAGCCCAGCGCCGCGCTTTTTCCCGCGCGGAAGTACCACGTGCCCAAGAGCACCCACGTCCAGCCATGACGCTGCTGGTTCACCCGCAGCTCCGAGACTCCACCTGCGTGTTTGACGCGGTAGTGCGCATCGCGAACGCGATCCGGTCCGTCGGTGAACGCCAGGTACACGTTGTACTTTCCGTCCGCGGGGAAGGTCGGCGTCCAGCTGGCGCCAGCGGTGGGTTGGGCCGCGGCTTTCAAGGTTCGACTCTGCCCGTCGTGGAAGAGCGGGGTGCTGTCGGAGAGAAGGCCTGGAAGCTTGCCCCAGCCCGGCGGACCGTTCGCGAACTCCGCGGCGGCGCCGTGCTCTTCGTAGCCTGCCTGAACATCCGCGTCGTCCACGATCGCCATGTTCGGATTGGGATCCAATTCCCTAACACCCCGAACCACCGCTCCGGCGTTCATCAACAGCGGCACCAGGTACTGACTGGCCGTCTCGGCTGAAACGAGATCCTCCACAATCTCGTCCGTGTTCCCGCGCTGCGTTCGCCAGGCATTCTGATTGTCCGTCCAGGTGAAGCCGTGGCCCGCGCTCACGTAGACGGTCTTCCCCCGCAACGCGCCACCACGCATCCGCAGGGCGTCCACGGTCAGCGCCTGCGCCGAACCTCTCGCGTCCGGCGCTTGACGTTGGACCAGCGGAGGCTCACCCCGCATGACCGGCTTCACCGCCGGTTTGACCGGAAGCTTTGGCCACGCCGGCGTACCCGGTGGCTCAAGACCGCAGTCGCGAGCGGAAGCCTGCGCGGGGGTGGTGGCGCAGAAGGAGAGCAAGCAGGTACCGACGAGGGTGCGGAAGCGAGGCGCAGGCATGGGGCCGCGGACCGTAGCCCTGCCTGCGTTGCGCTCGCAAACCCCTCGCGGCTAAAGACGCCTCCCATGTTTACGTCCCGAAGACTCGCCCGGTTTGCGCTCTTGCTGCTGCTGCCCACCCTCGGCTGCGGAAAGGGGAACCTTTGCGCCAAGCAAGTCTGCGAGGCCCCCACGCCTGTTTGCGACGCGACGTCCGGGGAGTGCGTGCAGTGCGCTCAGGATTCGGACTGTGCGCAGCCGACACCCCACTGCGGTTCGGCAAGTCGCCGGTGCGAAGCCGATTCATCGACGGGACTCCATGAGAACGGAGACCGTTGCGAGAGTGCGATCCCGCTTTCTCTCCACGGCGAGGGAACGGTGAGCTTCACGGTCGACACCCGTCGGTTCACCCAAGACAACGCATTGGAGTGCGCCCCTTCAACGATTCGCGGGCCTGACTCCGTTCACCGGCTGACCTTGACCCAAGCCCAGGACGTGAGCGTCCGCGCGCTGCCCAGTCCTGGCGCGTCCGCGCTCGCCGATCCTGCGATCGCCCTGCGTGCGGGCGCCGGCGCCACGTGCGATCAAGGCGCGTTGTTAGGTTGCAGCGGCTCGAGCGAGAGCGGGGTGGAGAAGCTGGATTTTGCAAACCTGGCTCCCGGCGACTACTCCCTCTTTGTCGAAAGCGCGAATGAGCAACCCGGTCCCATTGATGTCACCGTGACGATGAAGGCCCCCACGCTTCCTCCCAGCAACGACACCTGTGCCAATGCCCAGGTGCTTACCTTCGACAGTACGGGAAGAGCGACGGTTCAGGGCTCCACCTTCGGGGCCACCAACAGCACCGCGGTCGAAGATCAGACGCCTTCGTGCAACCCGAACGCTCGCAGCGCTGGGGCAGACACGGTCTACCGATACACGCTCTCTTCGCCTCAAGACGTGCAGATCGATCTGCTTCCCGCGCCTGATCTCGGGGCCGTGGTCCACGTCCGTCGCGTTGCGTGTGACAGCGCAACGCTCGGCAACCAGGTTGCGTGCGCAGGCAACGGCGCCGCCGGCGAACGTCACGTCCGGCTCCCCAACCAACCCGCGGGCACCTACTGGCTGTTCGTGGATACCGGGAGCGCGGTGGGTGGCGCGTACTCGTTGCAGCTGACGCTCTCCACACCCACGAACGACGACTGCTCGGTCGCGGCCCCGCTGCTCTTCATCAACGGCAGCGCGCACGCCGCCGGTAACACCGCGCTCGCATCCAACAGCAATGCGTCCTCGGATGGAGGGACCTCGCGTTCGCCCGACTGTTCCTCCACCGCGAGAAACAGCGCATCCGACCTTGTCTACACGTACCAATTGTCGGAACGGCGAGACGTGGAGGTGACCGTCGCCGCCTCCGATTCCGGCTTCCAGCCCGCGGTCTACGTGCGACAGCAAAACGCGTGCGGCAGCGACGACCCCGCGGAGCTGCGCGTCTGCAGCGTCACTTCGGACGCGACCGCCGCCAACACCTTCACCCTCTATGCTCAAGAACCCGGCGCGTATTCTCTCTGGGTCGACGGCGCGGGCGCTCTGCCCGGTGCGTTCACCCTGGACGTGACGTTGAGCGGACCTACGGCGCTTCCAGCGAACGACACCTGCGCCGCGCCATCGTTGATCGCCTTTGGCGCGGACGGTGGCACCCAGGTGTTCGAGGTCGACACCCGGGTGGCGCAGAGCCAGTACAAAGGCAGCTGCAACACAGGCCGGGTCAACAGCAACGAGCTCGTCTACCGCATCAGTCTCGCCGTGCCGCAAGACCTCAAGGTGGAAGCAAAGGATGCACTGGACAGCGGACGTGTCGATCCCGTCGTCTACCTGCGCGGCGCTGTCTGCGAAACCTCACCCGAGCTGGGCTGCAAAGACAGCAACCGCGGAACGCCCGACGTCCTCAACCTGCGCAACCTTGCCGCTGGTGACTACCACTTGTTCGTGGAGGCCTTCGGCACGCAAGGTGCGGGGCCAACGCGCGTCACGGTGACCGCCAGCACACCAACACCGTGAGGTGAGGCGTCACCACGCGAGACCGAGGTTCGTTCCGACTCGAAGAGAAGTCTTAGTAGACCGTTAAAGCCACTCGGGTGGTTTTCAGTCTGCCCGCCAAGTCGCGGTCTGACGTGTGCAGGCGTGCGCCGAGCTCAAGCGCGGTTGCCGCCGCGAAGCTGTCTCCGAGCGAAATGGGCAATCGCGCCGCTCGATAGGCGACGGCTTCGTCGGGTTGATGGAGCTCGACTTGCACGGATCTCAGGAGGACGAGCGGGTCTACGCCGGTCGCCTTTGCGAGGTCAGCGGTATGGCGAATGACCTCCGCAAGATTCACGGTTGAGAGGATCAGTCGCGTACGTCCAGACTTACTCGCGGCGAAGAGGCGGTCGATCTTCGTCGCTGAGCGGCGGTTCCCCACCATCCACCCGATCGCGATGTTGGCGTCAATGACCCCGGCCGCCACGTTTCATCTCCTCGGCCTTTCGCTCTGCCTCGCGCCGGTCCTGCAGTTCCTTCACGAGATCACGTCCAGAGGTTCGAGCCCATTCGCGGCTGCGCTTGAGCATGTCTTCCACGTCCGACGTCTCGTCATCCACGACGCTCAACACCAGCTGCTTGGCGCTCTGGCTGGTAACGCGAAGCACACGTCCGGTCACCAGGCCGAGCTTTCGGCGAAACTTGGCTGGAAGGACGATTTGTCCCTTGGAGCTCAGCCTCACAAGGTCGCCGTCGCGGTTTTTCATGTGGGTAAGCATCGACGTCTTACCAACCCTTGGTCAAGGCATTGAGACACCCAGGTAGGGCGCTGCCTGACAAGGGACATGGCTTTGGCGGTTTATCGCTTGCGGTCTTGAGCAGAGGCGATAGAGCGTTGGGCCATGCACGACCTGGTTGTTCTCAGTGACCTTCACTTGGGTCGCGGTCTGGATCCCGAGTCTGGCCACTACCACCGGCTCGAGACGTTCTTCTACGACGAGGACTTCAAGCGCTTCTGCAAGTTCCTCTGTCGCGAGGCGGAGGAGCGGAAGAAGGGGCTCAAGGTCATCCTCAACGGGGACATCTTCGATCTGCTCCGCGTGGACCCGGAGGACACGGAGGGTGGCAACGGCGGATCGCCGCGTGAGAAGCGCTACGGCCCCACACTGACGCCGGCGGTGGCGACGCGAACGTTGTCGAGGATCATCGCGGGGCACCCGGTGTTCATGGAGGGGCTGGCGATCCTGGTGACCGCCGGCCACGACGTGATCTTCATGCCGGGCAACCACGACAGCGAGATGCAGTGGGATCCGCTGCAGGACGAGGTTCGCCGCGCAGTGATGGAAGCGGTTCGCGCGAAGGAGGGTGACGCCGGAGTCGCCGCGGCCCAGCCGCATCTGCAGTTCAAGCCCTGGTTCCACTACGAGCCAGGCCGCATCTGGATTGAGCACGGCTGTCAGTACGATCCGGAAAACGCGTTCAAATATCCGCTGCGCGCCGGAATGGTCGGCAAGCCCGACGAGGTCTTTCACGCCGAACAGGACATGCCCTTCGGCAACTTCATCCAACGCTACCTCTACAACATGTTCGGGAACATCACGTTCATCGTTCCCAGCACTCGAGCCAACGCGCGCTACCTGAAATGGCTGTTGGTGAATGAGCCGCGGCTGCTCCTGCACGTCGTGGCCAGCCACGTGCCGTTCGTGCTCCAGCTCCTTCGCCGCATGGCCCGCGCGGGCGTCTCGCAACGTCAGGAGTTGGTCGAGGTCCACGCTCGCGAGCTGACCACCTTGGCCGAATCTTCGGGCATGGGCGAACAGCTCATCGCCATCGACAAGCTCAAGTACGTGGGCGCAGACGTGGTGCGGGCCGCGGGCGAGATCATCCGTCAGGCGGTGCGACTGGCGGTCGCCGCGGTGCTGGTGACCATGATCGGTGCGGGGCTCTGGGCGTTGGGCTCGCAGGCGATCAACGACCTGAAGTTGGGCATCGCGCCCAAGGCCGTCCTCTCCGTCATCTTCAACTTCTTCGCGTTCTCACTGGTGCTGGGCTCCGGCCTGTACTGGCTCCTGCGCGTTCCGCAAAGCGAAGAGCCATGGCCGTTGCGCCGAGCGGCTCGGAAGATCGCCGCGCTGCTGGATGTTCCGCTGATTACGTTCGGGCACACGCACGACGAGGTGATCACGCGGCTCGCTCGGCCTGGCGGCAAGGGCTGGTACTTCAACACCGGGACCTGGATCGCCGTGTTCACGCACGACGTGTTGCTTCCGCGCGACCGCATTCAGTTCACCTTCCTGCGCGTGCGCGACCAACAGGGCGTGCTGCTTCATTGGAGTCCCGGCCGCAACGAACCCATGCCGGTGATCCTCTTGGACGAGGACGCGCCGGATGCGCCATGGCGGGTTTTGCCGGATGCCCAAGGTCCCAAAACGTAGAGCCCTCATTTCGAGCGGTTGCCTTCGGGAAACGGGTTGTTCCCGCGCGTCCGAGACGCTAAGTCCTTGTTCGTGCGGCGACTCTCGAACTGTCTGATCCCAGTGTTGGTGTTGTTCACAGTGACTGCCTGCCCGAAGAAGAAGACCCCTTCGGCGGAATACGAGCAGGCGCACACGCTCTTCTCGCAGCTGTTCGCGCAGAAAATGAGCGACGCGTTCACGGATCCGCAGATGGCTCAAGTCGAGGAGCTGTTGACGAAGGTTCCCGCGGACAGCATCGACGCGCCCGCCGCGGCGGAGCTGCGTAAGC
>JBQTKE010000774.1:0-2692 GCA_052386435.1 Myxococcaceae bacterium | reverse complement strand
CCCAGACGTGGGTCAGCAATGCCTCGCGGGTCTGCACGCGACCTTTGCGCTGGGCGAGCGCGGTGAGCAGTCGGAACTCGAGCGCCGTCAGCGGGATCTCGTCTTCGTCGACCCACGCGCGATGACCTTCGACGTCGATCTGCAGTCGACCGAAGCGCAGGCGCACGGCGGTCTCGGCCGGTGCGTCGGTGCGGCGCAGGATCGCCTTCACGCGCAACGCGAGCTCGCGAACGCTGAACGGCTTGGTGACGTAGTCGTCCGCCCCCGCTTCGAACCCAGCGACGCGCTGATCCTCTTCACCTTTGGCCGTGAGCATCATCACCAAGGCTGAGCGCGTCTTTGGGTTGGACTTGAGGATTCGGCAGATCTCCACGCCGGAGAGGTCCGGCAACATGACATCGAGCAGCACGAGGTCAGGCGGGAGCTCCCGTGTTCGGGCGAGAGCATCTTCCGCGGTGTTCGCGACGCGGACGGCGTGCCCCGCCTGCTTGAGGTTGAACTCAATGAGTTGAGCGAGATCTCGTTCGTCTTCGACGATCAGCACCTGGGCCATGGTGCGCGGTGTACTGATCGCAATCGGCGCTCCAGTGACGTGGCGGTGACGTTTGGGTTACGCGCGTCAACGACCGGCTGACAGGTCCAGCCGACGCCCGAAGACCCTTTGAAACAGGGCCGTTTCCCGCTCGGCATCCCACAGCTCCAGGTCTACGGGGCCGCGTCCCTTGAGCGACACCTGCACCGCGCTCGATTTGGCGCGCACCCTCAGCGAGCGGACGGGCTGGTGGTGACTGCGATCCAGCGCGTCCGCCAGGCGCAAGAGCGTTGCCGACTTGCGCACCAGCTTGGCCTCGGAAGGAGTGAGCCCCACCATGCCGCTGTGCTCCAACTCCGGAGCGCTGCGCCGGTGATAGCGGGCGATGCGGCCGACCAGGTCTCGTTCGTGGTCCGAGAGACCGGGAAGATCTGCATGGTGAATCAGGTACTGGGTGTGCTTGTGGTGCCCCTCGTAATTGACCGACGAGCCAATGTCGTGGAGGAGGGCGGCGACTTGGAGATACGCCCGTGCCGAGCGCGGAAGCTGATGCACCGAATCCAAGGAGTCAAAGAGCGTCAGCGCCAGCTTCGCCACCTGCTGCGCGTGTCGCTCGTCGTAGTCAAAGCGTCGGCCAATGCCCGCGGCGGCCTCTGCCAGCGGACGATCGTCTCGATTGACGCCCCCCCGCTGGAGCAGGTCGAGGAGAATTCCGTCGCGAAGCCCTTGCTCCACCGCGCGCACCGACTTGAGCCGCAGGTGCTTGACCACCGTCTCCAGAATCACCGCCCCGGCGATGATCACATCCGCGCGCCGCGCTTCGAAATGTTTGCGCCGTCCGGCTGGACCCAGCTCCACCAGCGCTTCCACCGCGTCCACCAACTGACCGAGGGTGGCGGTGTCCTTTCCTTTGGACGCAAATGACACCACGGCCTGAATGGTCCCCGAGCTTCCCAGCGCATGACGAAGCCCTGTGGAAACTTTGCGAGGAATGGCCTCGTCGAGAACCTCCTGCGCGTACTCGCGCATGACTTCGACGGTGGCGTGCGTGACCCTCCCTTGCGCGGAGAAGGTCTCGGAGAAACGGACCGCACCCAACGTCGCGCTGTAGAGCTGTCGCGGGCGCCGCCCTTCGGCGATCGCGACTTCGGTGGAACCGCCGCCAATGTCCAAGCAGAGCGAGCGCGAATCGTCAGCTTGATCCTGCAGCACGCCCAAGCAGATGAGCCGCGCCTCTTCCTTGCCGGAGACGACGTCGATCTCCAGCCCTGCCTCACGGCGAACCCGGGCCAGGACCTGCTCCTGGTTCTTGGCGGTGCGCAGCGCACTGGTGGCCACCGCGCGCACCGAGGCTCGGTAACGTCTGCACTGAGCGGCGAAGCGGCTGAGCGTGGAGACCAGACGCTTCACCGTGGCGGGTGGCATCGAGCCGGTCTCGAACACACCCTCGCCAGGCCGAATGGGATCGCGCTCTTGATAGAGCGTCTCCAGCGAGCCGTCCGGGAGGGGTCGAGCGAGCTTGAGCCGCACCGCATTCGTGCCGATGTCGATCGCCGCGAGGACGGTCTGGGCGCTGGTCACCATGTGCGGAGGGAATGTACCCGCGGATTCGCTGGGCTTTGAACCTTCACTCGATTGTCACCCTCTTTTCACATGACAAAGGGTTAAGCATTCCCCCTGTGGAGCTTTTCGACCCCAAGCTGTTCCTCAACCGCGAGCTGTCTTGGCTGGCGTTCAACGGTCACGTCCTGGACGAAGCGAAGGACGTCTCGCTCCCGCTCTACGAGAGGCTGAAGTTCTTCGGGATCTTCGCGTCGAACCTGGACGAGTTCTTCATGGTCCGGGTGGCGGGGCTGAAGAAGCAGATCGCCAGCAAGGTCGCGGAGACCGCCGCGGATGGGCTGCTCCCTTCGGAACAACTGACGGGCATCCGCGAGCGAACGCACTCCATGGCCGCGGAGCATGGACGGCTCTGGAGGGAAGAGCTGTTGCCGCTGCTGACGGCGAACAAGTTGGAGATCGTCTCCGCTTCTTCTTTGACCGCGGAGCAGCGGACGGTCGCACACCACCACTTCAGCTCCATCGCATTTCCCGCGCTGACTCCTTTGGCGGTCGACCCCGGCCACCCTTTTCCTCACCTGCGAAACAAGTCGCTGAACA
>JBQTKE010000773.1:0-2589 GCA_052386435.1 Myxococcaceae bacterium | reverse complement strand
GGTCCCGTCGGGGGTGATCGAGACCCGCCGCACATAACGCTCGTCGAGCATCACGTAGAGATCGATCCCGACGTCCTTCATGCTCAGCGTGAGCAAGGGTTCGATCGGCTTCTTCGAGACGGGATCGAACGACCCGGCGCCCACCGTCACCGTCGGCGGCCCCTTCGGTTTAAGGATCGCGCGCATGGGAGCGTCCTTGCCGTCCCGCGCGACCAGCTTCTTCAACGACGGCATGAAGAAGAAGAGTCCGCTGTTGAGCTGCGGCGTGGTCTCACTGGAGAGCGCGAGGCAGAGCGCGCCCGCTTGATGCGCGTTGAAGACCGCCAGGTTCGCGAAGGACTGCGAGATGGCAATTCCGAGGTGGTACGGCGTCCCCGGAGTAGCTTCGCGATCAAAGTTGGGCGCGGTCACCGAGAGCAGCGCCGGCGGGGTCGCAGCAGGCACGCAGTCCGAAATGGCCGTCGCGGTCAGGCCCCCGCGGGTTCCAAGGTTCAGACCCGTGTCGACGTTCACCGCGCTGCCGCCCGCGACGGAGAAATCGAGCTGCGCGGACTCCGGCACTCCCATGTTCGGAGCGAGCGCCGCAGGAGCGATTCGCCCTTCCATTCCCAAGAAACGCGGGACGCACTTGTTGGGGACTGCGCTGTCCATGCAGATGCCGTGCAAGGTGTCGCAAGTGCCCTTCAGAGTGGTGCCCAAGGCCGGACACGCCGGAAGGTTGGGGCCGCACTGTTCGCAGGCCTGCGCCGCCACCGCTTCCTTCACCTTGGTCTCCAGCATGGGCGAGAGCATCCCCAGCACGAAGCCCTTGAAGCGCCCAATGTCCGCGACGGTGCAGGAGATGTTGCCGCAGACGTTCTCACCGCTGATGTCGATGTCGTCCGGCTCCAGGCACATGGGCGCGGCGAGCGATCCGCCGGAGCCGCAGACCTTGGCGCCGTCCAGCGACGTCACCTCGAAGGCCATCAGCCGATCCCAGCGCGTGTCGATGGTGAACTTGGCGGTCGCGCGGAAGCTGTTCACCCTCGACTCGGTGTTGCGCTCGCTGTCGAGATCGAAGCTGCACTTGAGCTGCTGAAGCAGACAGCTGTTGCCCACCGACGCGAGGAAAACCCTGCCCGTCTGAATCCTCAAGCTGAGCGATACTTGCAAGGAGTCAGGCGCACGCGGAACCATCCCGAAGCCGGTGACCGTGACGGAGATGTTCTTGGGAAGATCCTGACTGTCGCAGCGGCCGTCCATGCGCCCCGCACCGTTTGCGCTGCCCATGTCCGCGATCGCGAGGCTGCCAAGGATGGGTGCGTCCGCGATCTGACAGGGGAACGGAAAGTCCAGCTTCTGTCCCGGCAAGAACGCTTCCAGGAGCGTGCGCCAGTTGCTGTTCACGAAGTTGATGCCACTGGGCGCGAGCCGGACGTTGACCGCGTTGTCCGCCTTCGGTCCCGCGAAACGCGCCGGCAAGGGCTTGAGCTCGCCGCACCCCGGAACGCCGCCCGTCAGTCCGCCGCTGCATCCGGTGAACAGAGCGAACGACAAGAGCGCCAGACCTGGCAGCGAGAGACGTCGACGCGGCGTGGACAACGGCATCACCCCTCCGGAGGCGGGTCGCTAAAAAGGGCGCGACAAGACCAGAGGCGTTGCGGATTGTCGACGGGCGCGCTGGAAAATGTGGCGCGAAGAGGACGCCGTCTGACGCGATGCTTCGCGAACCCTGTTAGAGGGACATGAACGACTCGATCACCCGCGCGAGGGTGCGCGCCCGACGGAGGCCGGAGCAGGAACGCTTGGCGGACTCTGCGCGAGGCGCGGACGGGCCAGACAGACGTGTTGCGCGGCGACCGTGAACACCGGGCGCACGAAGCTGTAGAGACCGGGCCAGCCGAGCAGGAGCCGACTCACCGCCAAGCCTGCCGCCTCGTAGCCCGCCATCTCGAACGTCTGACACGGAGCGCGCACCGATCCTCCAAGACGTCGCATCGCTCTTCCGTACCAACCGAGTCCCGGCACCACGCCGACGCTTCGCGCGTACGCACGGACGTACCAAGGCTCTCGGGTCTCTGAGTCGTCCCACGCGAGCCGTGTCTTCGCCAACGTGAAGACGGCCAACCAGTAGCCGGCCCACAGCGCGATCGCCGCGGAGGCGAGCTGCTCACTTGGCCCGGGGAGCCAGCCAAACATGCCCAACGGAATGCTACCCATGAAGAAGAGGTAGAGACCCCGGATCCGCCGCTTGAAGCGACGACGCAGCCAGCGAAAGTCGATGCGAATGCGTGGGTTCACTTCGGGATCATCTGGAGGTGTGCCGGTGACAACGCTCAGGTTGCGCATCACTTGATCTTGGTAGTCACGGGAGAGCGCGAGGATGGACCATTCCACGACGGCAAGCGCCGCGTAGAGCGCGAGGATCAGCTTCCAGGTTCGGTTGATCCAACCCGCCTGGAGCAAACGGTCCCAGAAGGAAATGTTCTCTTCTTTCTCCAGACGCCGCGCTCGAACGTCTCGGGTCAGGTCGCGGATCCAGCGGGTCGCGGTCACGAGCGGCGCACTGCGCGCCGTCGCTCTGACTTCCGCCTCTTTAGCTTCAGTCGC
>JBQTKE010000772.1:0-27008 GCA_052386435.1 Myxococcaceae bacterium | reverse complement strand
AGGCGCCTCAGTTGGTGCTCACGGAGATCATGCTGCCGGGGATGTGTGGGCTGGAGCTGTGCCGCAGGCTTCGTGAGAACCCTCAAACGGCGCATCTTCCGATTGTTCTCTTTAGCGCTCGCGGCGATGTGCAGACGCGGCTGCAGGCGTTCGAAGCGGGCGCGGATGATTTTGTGAACAAGCCGTTTGATCCGCGGGAGCTGAATGCGCGGATTGATGCGCTGCTGCGGCGACGTGAGCCGGCGGCGATGGGGTAGCGGTCGTCAGGTTCGGCGTCGCTGCTTCCTGCGCCCTTATTTTCGCGCCGCGGTCTTGTGCACGTAGACGGAGCAGGGCGCGGCGCGCACGACTTTCGCGGAGACGCTGCCGAGCAAGAATCGACTGAGGGCTTTGCGCTCCACGCTGCCTACGACGAGCAGTTCGGTGTTCTCTGCCCTGGCCACTCGAAGGATCTCGTTCGCGGGTGGGCCGTCTTCGATTCTCAAGTCTGGCGTGGGCCGGGTGAAGGTCATTGGCAAGTCCCTCCGATTTAGAAATGGGGGCGGGACGCCGCGTCGGCAAATGCGCTCGCTCGCTCTCCTGGCTGTTGTGGAGATGGGACTTGGTTCCTACTCGCTGCGGCATTCGGCGACTTCTGAGGGTCGGAGCCCTCGCTCTCCGGCAGACCCCAGCATCGTGCAAGTCGTTGGAAGGGCAGGGGTGTTTGCTCGCCGCCGGTCATAGTCCAGAGCCCCGACCTGGTAGATGCAGACCAAGGGTTATTTTCTGAGAGTGCATTTCTTTTTTCTTCACGTAGAGTGTGTCCCTTCAGACAACAAATTACGGCTGGGGGGCCGGTCAATGGAGATGGAGCAGCAAGCCCGCGTTGCAATCGTTCACGGGCAATCATTGGTAAGGGACAACCTCTCGAGGGTTCTGGAAGGCGCAGGACTTTCAGTGGTGGGGCGCCACGCCGTGCCTGGCACTTTTTTCTCTAGCATCGAGCAAGAACGACCGAGCGCTGCGGTCGTCGATCTGGCTGCGTTCACGGACAATCCGCCGGACGTGATCGCTCAGATGAGTCGCTCCCATCCGGAGGTTCGGGTGGTTGTGCTTTCGAGCGGTGACGACGTGGGCGCGGCTCAGCGCTGTTTCGCTGCGGGTGCGTCTGGGTTGCTGGACCGGAACAACGCGGAGCTGACCCTGGTGGTTCAGGCGCTGCGCGCGGTTCTGCGTGGGCTGAAGGTTTTCCCGGCGTCGCTGCTCGGGAGCGCTTTCTCTCAACCCAACGAAGGCCAAATGCAGCCGCAGGGGGAACAGCTCCGAACGCTCTCCGCACGAGAACGCGAGGTGCTGGGCTACGTCTCGGGCGGCGCGGACAACCTCAAGATCGCAAGCTGTCTGCAGATCGCGGAGCGCACGGTGAAAGCCCACGTCTCCGCGCTCTATCGGAAGCTCGGACAAGAGAACCGCACCCAGCTGGCGCTCCATGCGCGCTCGTTGGGCGTTCGTCCTCCTCCGGGAATCTGATCGAGGTGCCGGCCGGCTCAAGGTGCTGGACTTTACACCCATGCCACTCGCGACGAACCGCCGAGAGGCACGGTCGTATAAAGTCCGGCACCCGGCTTTGTCCGGGTCACTCAAACGGGATGAGTGACAGCTTCGTTCCGGCGGACACTTCGAGCAGCTGCTTCGCCTCACGTGGCAGATACGCGGCCGTGTCTTCGAGGCGGACCTGGCAGCGGACTGCGCGGAAGCGATTCCGTCCGCTGTCGCGCTCGACGCCGACCAGCATCTCGTCGGCTTCCAGCTCGAGATCTTTTTCCGCGAGCTTCACGGTCCGGAAGCGACGGACGAGGGTGAGCTCCGCGACGTTCGCCTCGTAATGCGGACCACCATCGAAGGGATCGATTCGTTCGACATATCGAAAGCCGATCCGCTCGAGCATGCGCTGCACCCCGCGGGTCTCTTTCCCCACTTCGCCAATAACCTTCTGCGCTCGCAGCGGGAAGAGCGACGCGTAGATCTCCGAGGACGGGAACAGCTCCTTGATGAACTCCTTATTCTGACGCGAGAGACGATCCGCCTCTTGGTAGGAGAGGCCGGTGAACTTCCGTCCACACGACTCCCAGAGCAGAGAGCGTCCGTCTTTCATCAGCGGAGGGAGCAGCTCCGCCAGGACCTGATCTCGAAACAGCTTTCGGTGCAGCGCCATGAACAGGAAGCGCACGAAGGAGAGCTGCTTGCCGGGCTTCTCAGTCCCACTGCGGTGCGGAGGATCGACGACGAGGCCGCCAATCTCAGTCGGACCGGAGTAGTTGTAACCAATGGCCAACGTCTTGTGCCGGAAGTGGCGCTCGATGGACGCGGAGTAATGCTCGCGCTCGTCGACTTTGTAGAAGATGTGCGGCGCTTCGTAGGTGCCGTGCTGCGCGATGATCATGCTGGTGCCGATCAGCTGGTCATTGCGTTGGTCTTCCAGGACAAACAGGTACTCGCGTTCGAACGGCTCTTTGATTTTCCCCGAGAAGCTCTGCACCGATTTATCGATCAGCTCTTCGAGCATCTCCTCGTTGTTCGGGAGATTGACGGTGTTGAGCACGGCCGCGAGCCGCTTCAGCCCGGGGAGGTCGTTCTTCTGGACGTCGCGAAGCAGATACATGGGAGTGCGGCCGCTAGAGACACAGGCGCGTGATCAACGCGGTGTAGAACTCAATGGCCTTTTCCATCTGTGAGAGAAGGTTGTGCTCGTTGGCGCAGTGCGCGTTGCCGGTGGAGCGGCCCGGTCCGAAGACGAGGGCTTCGATCCCCGCTGTGGCGAAGACGCCTGCTTCGGTGTTGGTCGGTTTCGCGGAAGGCTGTGAAGGAAGGCCCACGTCGCGACAGGCGTGCTGCGCACCGGCGAGAAGCTCCGACGGCTCTTTCAGCTCCATCGCGGGATTCGCACGGGTGGCGTCGATCTTCGACACCGTGCCGCCCACCGTCGCGGCGATGTTCGTGGCCTCCTGCCGAAACTTGGAGATCAGCGCGTCCGGATCATGTCCGGGGAGCAGGCGACAGTCGAACACCAGCTCCGCGCGGGGCCCGGCGATGCGGGCGATGCTCCAGTTCACCACGCTGCCGCTGGGCTCGAACGCGGCGTTGATCTTCGGCTCTTGCGCGTACGCCTGCCGCTTCCAGGCGGCGAACAGCCGCGCGCTGATTTTCAGAGTGAGCGTGGCATCGCGGCGATCCGAGGGGACTTCTGCGCCTTCACCGGGTCGGAGCACCACCGCACGCGCGGGAACCTTGTTCGCGACACTTCCTGCTTCCAGCGAGACGAGCGGCGCGTTGCCTTGCGCTTCCAGCGCCTTCTCGATCGCGTTCACGCCCAGGTGCGGAGTGGAGGAGTGCGCGGCCTTGCCGTCCACCTGCACGCGCTGAAACGGACCAGAGAGCTCCGCGCTGTCGGGGAGCACGAGATCGATCTCGACGACCGCGTAGCCCTTGTGGGCGCGGATGATCACCAACTCACTGGGCTCGGAACAGGCGGCGAAACGGGCGGTGAAGAGCGGACTGCGCGCGAACGCCTTGGCGCCTTTACAGCCGACCTCTTCCTCGAACGTTCCCAGAAGCTGCAGTGATCGCTTGAACGCCTTGCCCTTGAGCTTGCGCGCCGCGAACAGCTTGCAGAGTGAATCCAGCTTGGTGTCGGCGCTGCCCAGCCCGAAAACCTGGTCGCCTTTGAGCGCCAATTGATGGGGTTCGGTCTCCGTCCACATCTCCAACGGGCCGGGGTCGACGGTGTCCAGGTGGGTGACCAAGAGGAGCCCGGCCCTGTCAGTCCCGGAATAGGTCCCCAGGAGATTCTGGTGACGCACGCCGTCGCGAACCTCTTCCTGCACCTGCACCGCCAGTCCGGCTTCCTCGTACAGAGGCTTAAGGACCCTCACCGCGGCTTCCGTCCCTCGATGGGACACGGTGTCCGCGGCGATGAGCGCGCGGCTGAGCGCAAGCAGGTCCATGGCGCCGGGCGGTATAGCAGATGAGCTTGCGCCACAAACAACAGCTTCCTTTAGAGTGCGCGCCCTATGGAGAAGCCACAGTGCAAAGTGAAGGCAGTGGTGATTGGCGGCACGGGCTACGGGGGTGCGGAGCTGCTCCGGCGGCTCTTGTTTCACCCTCTCGTCGAGGTCGCGCGGGTCACCGCCGTGGACAACCTTGGCAAGAAGGTCGGCGACGTTCACTTCAACCTGGCTGGGCTCACCGACCTCACGTTCCAACAGCTGCCGGCCGCCGAAGCCGCCGCGGGGATGGACGTGGTGTTCCTGGCGCTCCCGCACAAGACGACCGCGAAAGTCGTGATGGAGATTCTTCCCACGGGCGTGAAGATCGTCGACATGTCCGGCGACTTCCGGCTGCGCGACCCGGACGCGTACGCCAAGTACTACGGCGTGGAGCACCCTTCGCCGCAGACGCTGCGCGATGGTCAGTTCGTCTACGGCATGCCGGAGCTCCACCGCGCGGCGATCGCCCAGGCCAAGTACGTGGCGAGCCCTGGCTGCTTCGCGACGACGATTGCGTTGGGGCTGTTGCCGTTGGCCAAGGCGAAGAAGCTGCAGGGCGTGATTCACACCGTGGCGGCGACGGGCTCTTCTGGCAGCGGCGCGAACCCTACGATCACCACGCACCATCCGCTGCGGGCGGCCAACCTGCGCACGTACAAGCCGCTCGAGCACCAGCACATCCCGGAGATTCTCCAGACACTCAGCGGCGCGGGTGGACAGAATCTCTCGTTGGAATTCGTCCCCGTCTCTGCGCCATTGCCGCGCGGGATCTTCGCGTCTAGCTTCGTTGACGTGGCGGCATCGACCACCGAGGACGAGCTCAAGCGGCTGTGGCATGACGCGTACGCGAAGGAGCCGTTCATCCGCATCGTCGAAGGACGCCAGCCAGAAGTCGTCTCCGTCGCGGGCTCCAACTACGTGGAGGTCGGGTACACCCTCGGTCCTGTCACCGGCGCGACCCGGCGCGTGGTCTGCTTCTCCACGTTGGACAACCTCGTCAAAGGCGGCGCGGGTCAGGCGATTCAGAGCTTCAACGTGATGATGGGCTTCGACGAGAAGACGACGCTGGCCGAGCCTGGGTTGTGGCCATGAGCAATGGGTTGGAGTCGCACCGCGGCCGCTGGTTCGTGGTGAAGATTGGCGGCGAGCTGGCCATGGACAAGCCGAAGCTCGCGGCGAGCGTGGGCCGTGCGGTGCGCGCGTTCCTTGACGCGGGGATTCGCGTGGCGGTGGTGCACGGTGGAGGACCGCAGGCGACGGATCTCTCGAAGAAGGTGGGGCTCGACCCGACCCTGGCGGGAGGACGGCGGATCACCGACGCTCCGACGTTGGAAGTGATGAAGATGACGTTGGCGGGCCAAGTATCGGTGGATGTTGCTTCCGCGTTTCGGATGGCCAATGTCCCCGCGCTCTGCACGACGGGTGTGTCAGCAGGTTTGATCGACGCGAAGAAACGTCCTCCGCGGGTGATCTCCGGCGCGGGTCCGGAGCCGATTGATCTCGGCTTGGTGGGCGACGTTACCCAGGTGAACGTGGGCCTCTTCGAGCGGCTCGCTGATGCGGGCCTGGTCCCCGTGCTGGGCTCGCTCTCCGGCAACGCGCAGGGTGAGGTGTTCAACATCAACGCGGACACGGTGGCGACGCGGGTGGCGGCTCAGCTCAGGGCGGCGAAGCTGCTCCTGGTCTCGAATGTTCCGGGCGTGCTCAAGGACAAGAATGATCCGACCACGCGCATTCCCACGCTGACTCGCGCGCAGGCGGAAGCGCAGATCAAGTCGGGCGTGATTCAGGGCGGGATGGTGCCGAAGGTGGAAGAGAGCTTGGCGATGCTAGAGGAAGGGATCGACGCGATCCACATCGTGGGGATTGATCCGGCGACGGCGATCTTCTCCGAAGCGAGCGTCAGTGGATCCGCGGGCACGGCGTTTCTGAAAGCGTGAAGAGGGAGCGCGGGATTTGAAAACGAGGGCGTATCGCCGCAAGGGCAATCTGTTCATCGTGCGGTTGGGAGGACGGAACAGCCTTCGCAAGAAGGCTGGCGGCCGTTGCTGACTTTCTGAAACTCTTGCGACCGGGAGTAGGCCCATGCAGCAGCGAGCAGCGGATGTTGCCCTCTACGGAGCGACGGGATTCACCGGTGCGCTCGTTGCCGAAGCGCTGGGTAAGGCGGCTCCCGCGGGAGCCAAGCTGGTTCTCGCGGGACGCAACCGCGCCAAGTTGGAGACGGTTCGTTCCAGGCTGAGCACGGGCGCTCGCTTCGAGCTGATGGTCGCGGACAGCGAGGACCGCGCGTCCCTCGAGAAGTTGGCCAAGACCTCGCGCGTGGTCTGCAGCACGGTGGGGCCGTTTGCTCGGTATGGGGTGCCGTTGGTGGAGGCATGCGCGCGCTCCGGGGCGCACTACGCGGATATCACCGGCGAGGTGCAGTTCATTCGCGCCAGCATCGATCAATTCAATGACGTGGCCGCGAAGAGCGGCGCGCGCATCGTTCATACGTGCGGGTTCGATTCAATTCCTTCTGACCTGGGTGTCCTGCTCTTGCACGAAGCGCTGAAGGCGCGCGGCGAGTCGGGAGCGCTGCGCGAGGTGACGTTCGTCGTGGAGATGCTGGCGGGTGGCTTAAGCGGCGGCACCTTGTCGTCCATGTTCAACATGGCGGAGGAGTCGCGGAAGGATCCCTCGCTCTTCAAGCTGATGAGAGACCCCTACGCGCTCAGCCCGGACCGAGCGAAGGAGCCTTCGCTGGGGCGCGAAGGGGATCTGCTCGGCGTCTCGTACGATAGGAAGCTGCACCGCTGGATCGGCCCCTTCGTGATGGCGGCGATCAATACGCGCGTCGTGCGGCGTTCGAATGCGCTGCTCGGCTTTGCATATGGAAGACAGTTCCGTTACCGCGAGGTGTTGTCGACAGCGCCCGGTCTCAAGGGGCTGATGATCAGCATGGCGGTGACCGCGACGATGGGTGGCTTTGGTTTGGCGTTGTCCACTCCTCTAACGCGGCGCTGGCTGCTGAAGAAGCTGCCTCAGGCGGGAGAGGGACCCTCCGAGGAGCGGCGACAGAAGGGACACTTTCGGATCGTGCTTCACGGCCAGAGCGAGCAGGGAACGGAGCTGCAGGCGATCGTCGGCGCGAATGGGGATCCCGGCTACAGCGAGACGTCGAAGATGCTCTCGCAGTCGGCCTTGTGCCTCGCGTTTGATCACCAAGCGCTGCCCGCGCGCTACGGCGTGCTCACGCCCGCGGTGTCGATGGGGCGCGTGCTGATCGAACGGCTGCGCTCGGTGGGGATGACCTTCAGCGTTCCGTGAGCAGCGCGTGAGCCACAAGGAACAGGTGCAATCAGAGGACGTGAGAGGAAAGCCAGGTGTCGATCTGACCCAACTTCTCGCTCTGCCCTTCACCGCGAGGATGCCCCTCTTTCGCGAGCTCGGCGAGCCGGCGCGCGCGATCGTGGTGCTGGGTGGCGCTCCACAAGGCCTGCGCGAGGAGGAAGCGCAGCTCTGAAAGTGACGACGCGGGGAGGCTGCTCTCGCCCAGCGTAAGAGCGCGCTCCAGAGGTCGTATCGCGCGTCCCGGCTGCTCGGTGGCGAGCAGCTCACGGCCAAACGCGAAGAGCGGATCGCGCAATGACGGATGCAGCTCGCCGCGCGCTGCCGCCAACGTGTCGAGCGCGCGCTGACGAACGACGATCGCTTCGTGGCTGCGGTGCATTCGCTCAAGCGAGTCCGCGACCGCGTTGAGCGCTTCGCCGACCAGCGGATGATCTTTCCCGAGCGCGGTCTGCGCTTGATCCGCATTCGCCTCGCGCCGCGCGAGCGCTTGCGGCTCCAGCCCCTTCGCCAAGAGCATGCGCGCGTGCGCTTCGCCCAGCCGCACTTCCAAGACAGGGGCTCCGCCCAGTCGAAGGATCGCTGCTTCCGCGTGCCGAACGACCTGCAGCCCTTGCTCTTCGAGGCCCTTCCGCACGCCCACGACCTCCGCGAGGCTCACCCACGCTTCGGCGGCGATCGCATCCGCGCGCGCGGCTTCAGCGGCGAACAGCGCTTCGTAGAGCGCGGTCTGCGCGGTGTCGTTGAGGTTGAGCTGTGCTTGCGTCGCGCCCACGCGGAGCAGCGCTTCTGCCTTCGCGGTGTCATGCAGCGCGGCCTGCGCCTCGCTCACCGTGCGTTGCGCGAGGACCAGCGCTTCGCTGGAGTGACCGAGCAGCTGCTGCACCCGCGCGGTCGCGAGCTTCTCGAACAGCGGTTCCGCGCGTTCCGTCTCCGGCGCGCTTGAACGCGTAGGCGTCTGCTCGTCGTCACACGCCGTAGGCGAGGGCAGGGCATAGACCGCATCCACCGCGCGGTTCACCGCCACGGAGTCTGCCCTGCCCAACTCTTTCACCAAGGCGGTCGCTTCATCTGCCGCGCGGTCGATGCACCTCATCCGCGCGGCGAGCAGCGTGGGAGAAGTGCGCGGACTGGTCAGCGCTTCACACGCGGTATCGCGCTGATGTCCCAGCTCGTCGAGGTACTTGCCCAGCTGCTGCGTGAACTGGGTGAAGCTCCCCTCCCAACCTTGCGCGCCGGTCGCCATGAAACCCGCGGCGAGCTGAGTGCGGCTGGGTGCATCAAGAAGAGCGAGCACGTCGCCTTCGGCTTTCTGACACATGCGCACGCGCGCCGACTGCGATCCCGCGTAGGCGAGCGCGACGAATGCAGCAGCAATCCCCGCGACGAGAAACACGCGACGACGCCGCACGCGAGGTTTCACGTTGAGCGCGGTGATCAGCGCGCCCATGGACGGGTAGCGATCTCCCGGCGCGACGGACATGCCGCGGACGAGCGCCGTGCGCACCCACTTGGGCACGTCGTGCTCCTCGGGCGGCTCGTTGATCATCCCCTGACCCACGGCCAGGCCCAGCGCGTCGATCGTCTGGCCCGCGAAGGGGCGCTCGCCGTAGAGCGCTTCGTAGAGCGCCACGCAGAAGCTGAATTGATCGGTGCGCCCGTCAACCTCGCCGCCGTGGTGCTGCTCCGGCGCCATGTAGCCCGGCGTGCCGAGCAGGATTCCCGTCTCGGTGAGCGGCTCGCCCAGAGCATCCGAGCGGCGCAGGTCCGTCGTCGACGCGAAGATCTGCCGAGGGCCAGACTTGGTCGGATCGTCTGGATCCGTGGAGCGCGCGAGGCCGAAGTCCATCACGCGCACGCGGCCGTCGTGACCGAGGATGACGTTCTCCGGCTTGAAGTCGCGGTGCACCAACCCCGCGGCATGCGCGGCGCCCAAGCCGTAGCCCGCGAGCAGAAACGCGTCGACGATCTCCCGCCATCCGCGCTTCTTCTCGCGCAGCCAGTCGCCCAGCGTCTGCCCTTCCACGAACTCCATGGCCATGAAGACCTGGGTCCCGTAGGTGCCCACGTCGTGCACCACGATCACGTTGGGATGCGAGAGCCGAGCGAGCGCTTGGGCTTCGCGCAGCAGTCGGCCGCGGTGCGCTTCGGCCCGCGCGGGATCGAGGATGTCGTCGCGCAGCAGCTTGATCGCGACCTTGCGATCCAACTCTGGATCGTACGCGGCGTAGACCACGCCCATGCCACCTTCGCCCAACCGTCGCAGCAACACGTACCGACCGATGCTGGTGCCGCGCGGAAGCACGCCGCTCTTGCCTTGCGCGGAAGGCGCAGTGGCCGCCAGCGCTTCCGCGAGCAGCGCTTCCTTCCTCATCTCGCGCCAATCTTCGCGCGGCGCGCGCGGACGCGATTCGACGGTGCGGTTGAGCTGAACGCGGTTGATGAGCTGAGAACAGTCGGAGCAGCTGCCCAGGTGCGCGTTGAGGGTGTCCAGCGAAGGCCCTTCGAGGCGCCCGTGCACGAACGAAATGGCGAGATCTTCAGTCAGACAGGCATTCACGGCAGCTTCCACGGGGCCCGCATACCAAAGGACTGAGGGTGAAAGGTCAAACGTGCTGCTGGGCTCGAGCAACGCGCGGGGGACGCGTCTTTCGAAGGGTTGCATCCAAGCCAAAGATCAGGTGAAACCCCGTCCCCTGCCCATGCTGCGCCGCCTTCTCTTCATCGCGCTCGCAGTCACCGCCGGCTGTCCTCGGCCGCCTGGGCCTGTCTCCAGTGCGACCACGGGGCAGGGTGCGGAGCTCAACCCGTCCGTGCCGGTGAACACCGTGGACGGCGTGGGTGGCGAACCTGTGCCACTGCCGCCAGTGGTGGATCCGGGAACGAAAGAGGCGCAAGGAGCCGTCGCGAACGCCACGCCGCTCTCGCGCGGGCTGCAGGCGGTGAAGCGCGCGGCTGGATTTGTCGGCATTCGCTCGCTCAAGCGGATCACCAAGAAGACGACGGACGACTGCACCGGGTTCATCCAGTTGGTGTTCGGTGCGCTGGGCGTCGAGCTGCTCGGCGCGGTGCCGCACATTTACCAGCGCGCGAAGGAGGTCGGCGCGCTGCACAAGCACAGGCCTTCGGAAGGCGACCTCGTCTTCTTCCGCGAGACCTACGACCGCAACCGCGACGGGAAGCGCAACGACGGGATGACCCACGTGGGACTGGTCGAATCGGTGGACGCGGCCGGCACGGTGACGTTTATCCACCGCGGCAAGCGCGGCGTCGAGCGGTCGCGGATGAACCTGGAGCTGCTCCACAAACGGAAGGATCAGACGACGGGCGAGACCCTCAACGACTTCCTTCGCCCAGCGAGAGGTGCTTCACGCGCCTACACCGCCGGAGAGTTGTTTACAGGCTACGCCGACGTCGAAGCGCTCTGAGCTTTCTGCGCCTGGGTCAGCGCGCCCACGCCCTCGATCAGCGGGATGAGCAGGATCATCCGCAGCAGCACGCTGCTGATCGGCGTCTGAATTTGGCCCTCCACCAGCTGCGCCGCGATCACTAAGGCGTGGCCGCCCAAGAGTACGGTGGCGGCGATCAAGGCTGAGCGAGAGCCCTTCAAGGTCAAAAGTCCCAGTGCCAGGAGGGCCACGCCGATGACTGCAAACTTCCAGTCCATACCGAAGCGCGAGAGCGCCTTCACCCCCGTCAGGGACGCGATCCCTGCGGCCGAGTGGAGGGTGCCCACCGCGAGTAACAGGCCGCCCGCGGCTTTGGTTTTTGGAGGCATTTTCACAGGGCTCCTCTTACTCATTTTGAGCCTCCCCGTGGCGTGCTAACTTCGCGCGCGTTCAGGCATTTTTTTCGCGGCCGACGCACGCGCCGCTTCGAGCAAAGATGGCCAGCGAAATCGAAAAAAAGTCTCCGGCTGAGTTGTCCGTGGTGGGCCCGGAATTGCGCCTGTTGGATCGGCGCGCGTTCGTCGGCTTCCCCGCGCTGAGCCTGTCGCCCGGTCTGGTGATCTCCGACTTCGCGTTGCAGATCCCCGAGGTCAGCTTCCCGTTCAACTTCACCGGCGGCGCCGCGCGGTACCAGAAGAAGCGCCTCAACTTCGGTTTCCTCGAGCTCTCCGTCGACAGCGAAGTCGTCGCTCGGCAGATCTCCGCGCTCGCCTCCGAGGTCGCGGAGCTGGAAGATCTGCGTCTCCACTTCCGCCCTGGCTATCTCGAAGGACAGGCGCGGTTGCGCTCAGCAGAGCGGGCGGCGCTGACGTTCAAAATCGCGTTCGACGGTGACGCGGACAGACTCTCGCTCTACGTCTACGATGTTCGCTTCTACGGCTTCTCGCCCGTCGCCGCGCCGCAGATTCCAGTCCTCCTGGCGCGGACCATCGAGGGGATGAACCTGCTCCCCGAAGTCGAGCTGCGTGGGGCGACTGGTTTCAGCACGCGCATTCTGCCCCCGCTCGTTCAGTTCGCCGCGGTGAGCCGCGGTTACAAGATGCCGATGTTGGATCAGGCGCGCCTCGCCGCGGCCGACGTCTCCAGCACCGGCTTGCGCTTGCGCTTCGCCGCGGGCGGTCTGCCTCCTCCGTCGCCGCCGGATGAAGAGCTGCTCCTAGCGCTCGAGGGCGCGCGTGCCTTCGCGGATCCCGAATCGTTGATCGCGCAGGGCAAGCTCAAGGAAGCGCGCGATGCGTACCTGCGCTTGGGCGACGTGCATGAAGCCCATCCCTTCGCGGCGGAGCGGTTGTTGACGTTGCTCGTCGCGGATCCGCAGACGCACGAGATGGCGTTGGATATCGCGGCGTCGATCGCGCGCCGGCGTGAGCGCAGCGCGGTAGCGCTCTGGGCGGAAGCCGTCGTCCGTGAGCGGCGCGGTGAGTTCGCCCGGGCGGCGGAGCGGTATCTCGCGCTGTGCGCGCTCGCGCGAAGGAACCAAGAGGAAGCGGCCGCATTCTTCGCCGCGGAGTCAGCCGCCCGCGCGGCGCGCGACCATGCGCCGCAGATGGCGGTGAAGGCGCTGCATGAGCTGCTGGGGCTCAAGCCGGATCACCTGCCGTCACTGAAGCAGCTCGCGCGCGCCTCGGATCACGCGCGCGATCGCGCTGGAGCCATTCGCGCGTACCGTCGCATCGCCGCGTTGGCGCGCGATCCGGCCGATGCCGCCGAAGCGCACGTGCAGATGGCGCGGCTCTCCGCGCAGACTGAGGACGATGTCGCCGGAGCACGGCTGCACTGCGAAGCGGCGCTGCGTCTGTCTCCGGATCACCCCGACGCGCTCTTCCTGCTGGGCGAGCTCTGCTTCCGCGCCGACGAGCATCTGCGCGCGATCAAAGCGCTGGACCGGTTGCGGGAAGTCGCGCTGGGCCGACACGAAGTGGACCGGGTGGGGAAGGCCAACCTCCTCGCCGGGAAAGTTTGGGAGCTGGGGCTCAAGCAGCCGGAGAACGCGCTGCTGCGCTACCGCGAGGCAATCTCGCTGCTCCCCGGAGAGCCCGAGCCGCTGTTCTATTCCGCGCGCGTCGCGGACGGGCTGGGCAAGCTGCAGGAAGCGCTCGCCGGTTATCAGCAGGCCGTTGAGCTCGCCGGCCCGGCGCCGCGGACTGAAGAGATCCGCTTCGCCGCGCACCAGTCACACCATGCATTGGCTCGCCTCTACCGCACGCGCTTGGGCGATCCGGCGAAGGCGCGCGAGCACCTGGAAGCGGCGTTGGCGCTGGACGCACGCGATATGGTCGCGCTCGAAGAGCTGATTCCGTTCTTCCGCGCAGCGGGTCGCGTCGCCGATCTCGCTGAAGCTTGCGAAAAAGCAGCCGTGGTCACCGAAGCGCCCGCCAAGCGCGCCGCCTTCTGGGCGGAGGCGGGTGAGCTGTACCGAGGCCGTCTCGGCAAGCCGGAGAAGGCGGAGAAGTTGCTGCTCTCAGCGCTCGAAGCCGACGGCAACAACCGCGTTGCGTTGGAAGGGATGCTCGCGCTGGCGGAGAGCCGCCGCGATGGCGCGATGCTCTGCCGTTGCCTCAAATCGCTGGCGGAGATCGCGCAAGAGAAGGCGGACCGCGCGCGCTACTACCGCCGACTCGCCGTGGCGGCGCGGGATCTCGCGTTCGATCTCGAGCTGGCGTCGCTGGCGTTGGGCGAAGTGCTCAAGCTGGAGCCGGATGATCTTCCCGCGCTGGGTGAGCTCTGCGGTATTCAGCGCAAACGTTCCGACATGCCGGGCCTGGCCTCGGCGTTGGATCAACGCGCCAAGGTTGCCGAGCAGCACGGCGACAAGCGGCTGGCCGCGGCGGCGCTGCGCGAGCTGGCGCAGGTGCTGGAGATTCGGCTCGGTCGCGTGGGCGAGGCGCTGGTGGCTTTGGAGCGCGCCGCTCGACTCTCGCCGGATCCCGCGGTGTTGATGGATCTGGCCGACCTCTCTCTGCGCTGCGAGCGTCCCGGGCACGCGCGCCGAGCGTTGGAGGATCTCCTCGCCGCGCTTCCGCGTCACGCGGCTCCGGAGCGGATGGCCGAAGCTCGCCTGCGCTTGGGCAAGGCGTGCGACGCGCTGGGCGATCGCGAGGCGGCGAAGGACAACTTCGCGCAGGCGTTCCCGCTGCGCCGGCTCGACGACGAGCTGGCAGCGCGGTTGGAAGCGCTCTACGAGGAAGACGGCCAGACCCGTGAGCTGACCGACCTGTGGGCTGCGCGAGCGCAAGCCCTGGTCGCCGCGGATCGCTCCGCGGACGCGGCACCGCTGTTCCTCGCCGCGGCGCGCGCGCTGCTCGAAGCAGGTGAGCGCGACGCGGCGATTCTGAGACTGACGTCCGCCCTTGACGCCTCGCCTGATGGAGTGCACGCGGGCGACACGCTGGAGCTGATGGCCGAGCTGGAGCTGGGGCGCGGGCAGAAGTTGGAAGCGGCGAAGCTGTTCGCGCGCCGCGCTGCGCTCTTGTCCGAGCCTCGTCCCGCGGCGCGGCTCTTCTTCCGCGCGGCGAAGTTGGCGCAAGGCACGTCCCGCGAGACGACCTTCTTGGAGCAAGCACTGACCAAGGACACGACCTTCGCGCCGGCCCGCATTCGTCAGTCGGAGCTGATCTGCGACGCGGATCCGCGCGGTGCGCTCGATCATTTGGAGGCCGCGCTCAACACCGCGCCCAACGACGCGGATGCACCTCCAGAGCCCGATCGCTTGGAGCTCACCCGCCGCGCCGCGTTGGTGGCGATCAAGGCGGGCCGCACGGACACCGCGCGCCGGCACCTGGCGCTCTACACCGCGCGCAAGCCGGACGATCTCGAAGCCCAGCGCGAGCTCGCAGGGCTGCACCGCCGCGCCGGCGCGCGTGAGCCGCTGTGCGATCTCTTGGGTGAGCTGTGGCCCCGTCTCCAGGGCCCAGAGCGGAAGGCCGCGCTGCGCGAGCACGCGCAGCTCTGCGAGACGCTCAGCCGTCACTCTGCGGGGCTTGAGGCGTTGCGTTCGCTGCGTGAAGAAGATCCGTCCGACCTCTGGGCGGTACGCGCATTGCTCTCCCAGCTGCCCGCAGACGATACCGGCACCCCGGTGGAGCTGGACGAGCGTTTCGCTCTCGTCTCCGCGCTGCTCAACTCTTCGGAAGGCGAGGCACGCGCGGAGCTGCTCGCTCGACGTGCACACCTCCTGCGCCGGCTCGGTCGTCATTCGGAAGCGCGTGCGGATCTCACCGAAGCGGCGAAGCTGTCCAACGCGCCCGCGCACCTCTTGGTGGAGTTGGCGGAAGCAGCACGCGAGGCTGGAGATGAGCTGGGCGAGCTGGCCGCATGGAAGACCGCGGTGGCGCGCGAGGCTTCGCTGGCGGATCGCGCGGGTCCGCGGGTCCTCGCCATCGCTCGCTCGCGGCTGACCGCTCAGGACTACCGCAACGCCCGCGAAGGGTTCCTGACTGCGACCGCGTTGCCGCTGCAAGACGACGAGCGCGGCGAGGCCTTGCACGGCCTGGCCGACGCAGCGTTCGCGCTCAACGATGTGGACGCTGCGCTGGCTGCGTTGCTCGAGGCTTCGCGTCAGGGTTCGGCGTCGCGGCGGGTGCAGGCGCTCTTGCGCCGGGCGGCCACGCTGGAAGAGCGGAACGACGCCAAGGCGGCGATCGAAAGCTATGAAGAGGCGCGGCGGATCTCTCCGCGCGAGCTGACCGCGACCACCGGGTTGCGCCGGCTGCTCCGCACCGAGGCGCAGTGGGCCCCGCTGGCGAAGCTGCTGCGCGAAGAGGCCGCGGGTATGGGCGGCGTGGAAGCCGCGCGGGCGTGGGAAGAGTTGGCGGAGCTTCAGCTTCAGCAGCTCAACGACAAGGGGGCCGCGGAAGAGGCGTACCGTCGCGCGGCGTCCCTCGACCGAAACAACGTGTCGGCGCGTCGTCAGCTCGCCGGGTTGCTCTCCGCCCGCGGCGATGTCGCGAAGGCGAGCGCGCTCTACGAGGAGACCGCAGAAATTCTGCCGGCGGCAGAGGGAGCGAAGCTGTTGCGCGAAGGCGCAGGGCAGGCGCTGAAGGCCGGAGAGCGTCAGGGTGCGCTGCGGCTGGCTCGGCGTGCGCACGGACTGGAGCCGGCCACCGGCCAGGCGTTGGCGGAGCTCGCGGAGCTGCTCTTCATGAGCGGCGCGCTGCAGGAAGCGATGCCGCTGCAAGAGCGACTCGCGGAGCAGGTGAGCTTCGACCGCGACGCGGATGCAGCAGAGCAGGTGTTGCTGCGTCTGGGAGACCTCGCGGAACAGACTGACGCGCCGACCATCGCGGAAGAGACCTATCGCCGCGTGTTGGAGGCTCGGCCTACGTCGACCCGCGCCGCGGAGAGGTTGGCCGCGATCGTGGAGCCACGCTCTCCGCGCGAGGCGTTGCAGATTCTGGCGCGACACGCGCAGCAGCTGGCCCCTTCGGCCACGACGAGCGCTCAGCTGGTGCACCTGGCCAAGCGCGCGCAGGATCAGTTGGTGGACACCGATCTCGCGGCGCAGCTCTTCCAGAAGGCCATCCTCGGCGCGTCGAACGCGCTTCAAGTTCGTCAACAGCTGGCGTCGTTGTACCGGGATACGGGTCGGACGCAGCAGCTCGCCGCTCAGCTCTTGTCCATTGCCAAGGCGTCGCTGGAAGTGGACGACGTGGAGACCGCGCTCGCCGCGTACATTGAAGAAGCCGCGCTCGCCGAACAGAGCGGTCGCGTCGACGACGCGGTGACCACGTTGGCGTCCGTGCGTGACCTCTGTGAGGAGCGCGGTGAGCTGCCCTTGGCTGCGGAGGCGGAGCGTCGTCGCGCGGAGCTGCTGCGCGACGCGAAGCTGGATCTCGACGGCGCCGACGCCGCGTTGCACAAGAGCTTCGAGCTGGACCCGCAGCGCGCGACCGCGCTCTTCGGCTTGTCGTTGGCGAAGCAGCGCCACGATGCCGCGGGTGAAGCGGACTGGATCGAGCGGTTGCTGGACATCGAAAAGGAGCCGCGCGCCCGTGCCCGCTCTTTCTTCGAGCTGGCCCAGCTGCAGCGCGGTTCGCTCAATGCGTTGGCACAGGCAGAAGCTGCCGCACGCGAAGCCCTCAAGCTGGATCCCAGTCTGGCGCAGGCACAGCAGCTGCTCACCGAGCTGCTCACCGCGGAAGGTCGCTTCGACGAGCTGGCCGCGCAGCAGGAAGAGTTTGCGGCGCTGGCCACGGATCCCGCGCAGCGCGCTGCGCTCTACAAGCGCGCCGCGGAGCTCTACCAACAGCACGAGCGTCTCGACTCGGCGGCGGCGGCGTTGTTGGCGGCGCGCGCGGCGACGCCTGATGACGAAGACCTCACCGTGCAGGCCGCGGAGATGCTGCGCCAGGCGGGTCGGGCTTCGGAAGCGGCGGAGTTCGATGCCCTGCTCCTGGAAGCGAATCCCTTCCGTCAGCCCGTCTTTGGCCGTCACTCCAAGTTCCTGGAGGAGAGCGGAGATTTCCAAGCGCTGGCGGCCTTGATGCTGGCGCGGGCAGGGCGACTCACCGGCGCGGAGGCGTCCGAAGCCTATCTGGCGGCCGCGGATGCGTTCCGTCGCGCTGGGGCGAAGGAGCGCGCGCTCCTCTCCGAGGATCAGGCTTTCGAGAGCGACCCATCCAACAGCGTGGCGTTCGAGCTGTTGCGGCAGCGCCGGCAGGGTGACGTGCGCCAGCTGTCTGAGCTGTTGGCGGCGCGCGCGCGTGCGGTTCCCAACGAGGCCGTGGCGCTGCTGCGCGAACGGGCACAGGGATTGTCGCAGGCGGGCGAGTCGTTGCTCGCCGCGGATGCGTTGGATGAGCTGCTGGCGGTGGCTTCCGATGACGCCGCCGCCTTGATCACCCGCGCGGAGCTGGCCGCTGCTGCGGGAGGTCCGTTGGCGGCGCAGCCCTACGATCGTCGACTGCTGCGATTGGAGAATGTTCCCACCGTGGCCCGTCTCAAGGCGCAGCTGCGGGTGGGCCACGCGGCGCTGACCGCGGGTGCGTTCCACGACGCGGGCGATGCCTTCGAAGCGGTCGTCGCGCTGGACCCTGAGGGTGAGCGCGGACGTGAAGCGCTGTCGCTGCTCGCGGAAGTTCACGCCAAGACGCGCAACGCCGAAGGGCTGCTCAAGACGACCCTCTCATTGGCGCGGGCCGCGCGTCCGGACGAGGCGGAGGCGCTCTACCGCCGCGCCGCGGATCTCTTCGACGATCCCAAGCAGGTGATTGAAGCGCTGATTCCACTCGCGAAGCTGCGTCCCGCGGACGGTCGCGTGGTGGACCGCGCGGTCATTGGACTGCAGGCGCTGGGACGTTACGGCGACGCGATCGATCTCTATGAGCGCAGCGCCGAAGCGACGGGCGGGCGTGAAGCGGCCGAGCGACTGCTCGCGGCGGCGAAGTTGGTGGAAGGCGAGCTGCGCGACGAAGGCAAGGCGCGCGAGCTGAGAGAGCGGGCCGGACGTGCCGCGCCGGAGCACGAGGGCGCGTTGAGGGCGCTCCTCGCGGATCACCGTCGTCAAGGAAACCGGGTCGCGCTGCGAGAGGCGTTGCAGCGGCTCTTGCAGGCGCCAGCGGAAGCAGACGAGACCGCGCTCTGGCGTTTGGAGTTGGCGCAGGCGGCGCTCGACGATGGCGATGACGTGTTGGCGCGCAGCACGCTGGAGAGCGTCGTCAACCAGGGGCCCACCGGTTCCGGCTACGCGGATGCGCTCACTGCCTTGCAGCCGATTCTCGAGCGTCAGGGCGACGACGCCGCGTTGGGCAAGTTGCTCGCGGCGCGCGCGGAGCTGACGTCGATCGAGAGCCGCGCGGCGATGTTGCTGGAGTCGGCGCGGTCGTTTGATCGCGCGGGAGATTCTGCGCGCGCAGCGGAGCTGTGCCGTGCATCCCTGTCGAGCCGTCCGAACGCGGACGCGCTCCTGTTGTTGGCGAGGCTCTGTGGGAAGCTGGGCCAGACCTCGAAGGCGGCGACCGCGTTGGTTCAGGCAGCGCAGCTCTCCCCCGAGGACAGCCGCGGTCCGTTGCTGCTGCAGGCCATCGAGGCGTGGGAGCGCGCGGGAGACAAGGGTGAAGCGAGGGATCTCCTCGACCGCCTCATTCAGGAGCATCCGAACGCCCTACCCGTGCGTGAGTTGACCGCGCTCGCTTCGCGACTGGAGGCGAAGGCGCTGGCGTCGCGGATTGGCTACGAGACCCTGCTCAACGCGGGCGAGCTGATCGAAGCGCTCAAGCTGGCGGACGAGGCGCAGGATCGTGGCCGGGCGCTGCGCGCGCTCTGGCAGATCGCCGGGAAGCAGATTGCTCCTGAGTACGCGAGACGTATCGCGAGCGAACTGCGGAAAGACTCGGACTGGGACGGACTGCTCAAGCTGGCCGGCTACTGTGAAAATGCGACCTCGACCGTGGAGCTGGCGGCCGGTCTCTACGAAGAGCTGCTGCTCAGCGGCGCACCGCCGACGCTGCGCGAGACCGCGGCGGAGCGGCTGATCGAGCGCAATGGCGACAGCGAAGTGCTCTCTCGCGTGCTCGAGAGCATGGGCGCGGACAGCTCCGGGCGGATGCTGGAGCTGTGCCTCGTCGAAGCCCGTCGTCAGGGTGGCGAGCTGTTGATGATGACCCTGCAACGCGCGGAGGAGAGGTTCCCCGCGCGCCGCCAGCAGCTCTTGCAGGAGCTCTACGGACTGCAGCGCGCGGAAGGTCTGCACGCCGACGCCGCGGCGACGTTGGGTCGGCTCGCGGATTCCGAGCAGGACCCGAACGCGCGGGCTGCGCTGCGCATCCAGTTGGGTGAGCTCGTGCACCGCCAGTTGGAGGACCGCGGTCGCGCGGTGGATGCGTACGAGCGTGCGCTCGTGGAAGATCCCACCTCGCTCGCCGCGGTTCAGGCGCTGGCGCAGCTCTACCCCGTGCCGGAGCGCGCGGACGCGTTCATCGCGATGACCGAGCGGCTGGTGCAGCTGGCGGGTCCGAACGCGCTGACCGCGTACCGCGCCAAGTTGCTGGAGGCATATGAGGGGAAGGGTCGCAAAGAGGACGCGTACCAGCTGCTCAGTCAGTTTGACGAGACTGACGAGACGCTCGTTCAGCGCATGCGGTTGGCAGAGGAGCTGGGCCGCACCGCGGACGTGCTGATGCTCAGCGAGCGGCTAACCACCTCAGTCGCGGATCGTTCGCGCATCCTGCAGAGCTACCTGCAGGAGAGGCTGGACCTCGCCGCGATGAAGCTGGGCGAGAAGATGCTCGCCGCGCAGGAGCTTCCCGCGCCGATGCAGCGCACGTTGGCGGAGCGGTTGGCCTCGTCGGAAGAGACCGCCGCGTTTGCCGCCAAGCTGTGGCCGACTGTGCTGCGCGAATCGCCGTTCGATGCCGATGGTTGGACGCTCTACGCAGAGGCGCTGCGTCGTTCGGGAGAAGCGGGCCAGTCTGCACGGATGGACGGCTTCGGCGCGGTGCTCACGGGAGCTGCGTCTGCCGCGCCTGTGCTCATCGCCGGCGCGGTGACGCGAGCGAAGTTCGCGCCTGAAGAAACGGTGAAGCTCAAGGCGTCAGTTGTGTCACTCGATGCCAGCAAGATGCCGCGCCTCTATCGGACGCTGGCGGACGCGTTGAAGGCGCTCGGTGCGGACGACGTGACGCCGGCACTGGATACGCTCGGTGGCGCAGTCGGGTACTTGGCGTCGCCCACCCAGTTGGTGATTGGGGCAGGAGCGTTGGGAGGATTCGGTCCGGCCGAGCTCACGTACCTCTGTGCGCTGGCCTTGGCGCTGGGTCCAGCGGGCGCATCGCTGGCGCAGCGTGACCTGCCCTCCGGCTTCGCCGCCGCTGCTGTCGCAGCGTTCGACGCTGTTCCGTCGCCGCTCGCTGCAGGACGCGTCCTCGCCACGCTGGAAGGTGCGGAGGGCATGACGGAGATTGCCGCGGTAGCCCGTCGCAGCGATGCATTCCGCGCCGTCGTGGAGCGAGCGCTTGTCAAAGCGTGATGCGCTCTTCCGTTTGACGCCGATAGCGGGTTTGGCAAGCCGTGTTGCGTTTCATCGAGCCAATGGTCTGAGGCGCGGCTTTTCCTTTATGTTCCGCGCTTCATGACCCGTTGGTCTGGCTCGTATCTGGGGTGGTTGGCGATCTTTGCCGTCGCGTGCAGCGGCGAGCAGACGCTCCCGGGCGACCAGGCGATGGGCTCTTTCAGTTTCGTCGCCACGCGCAGAACCCCTGGACCGAACACAGGTTGCAGCGGCTATCCGGAGTTGGAGCTCGGCAGCTTTGACTTTGAAGCGACCTTCTCCCGTCAACGCGACACGGGAGAAGCATGGATGTCGGCCAAGGGCGTGGTTCGAGGCGTGGTGTTTGATGGGCAATTTCTCGAAGGGACGGCCTCCGGGGTCAGGCGGCTCAAGCCCTGCGGCGACTGCACCGCTATCGATGTGAATGTGACCGAGACTTTTCGGGTGGCGTTGCTGAGCAGATCCCAAGCGCAGGCAGTCGGATCGACCTGTCCGCCCCCGCTGACGTCGGTTCCCGTGGACGTGGACGCCGGCATCGTGGCTCCCTCGGCGACGCCTTTGGGCTTCGACGCGACGCGCGCGTGCGGTGAGTTGATGGACACGTTCACGTGTGGCGTGGAGTCATACGATTTGGTGGGAGTGCGGAAATGAAGCGCAAGGCGGTGGTGCTGTTGTCGGGCGGGTTGGATTCCACGACGTGCTTGGCGATGGCCCAGGCGCAAGGTTTCGACGCGGTCTGTTTGTGCATCCGTTACGGTCAACGGCATCAGGTCGAAATCGATCGCGCTCGCACCGTGGCGCAGGCCATGAACGCGGCCGACTTTCGTGTGGTCGATTTGGATCTGCGCGCCATTGGCGGATCCGCGCTCACGGACGACATCGCGGTTCCCAAGGATCGCAGCGACGACGCTCTCGCCGCGGGCGTGCCCGTGACGTACGTGCCGGCGCGGAACAGCACCTTTCTCTCCATCGCTCTCGGCCTCGCGGAGGTGGTGAGGGCGGCGGACATTTTCATCGGCGTGAATGCGGTGGACTACAGCGGCTATCCAGATTGCCGGCCTGAATTCATCCACGCGTTCGAAGCGCTGGCGAATCTGGCGACGAAGGCGGGAGTCGAAGGCGCGAAGCTCAAGATCCACGCTCCCCTCTCAGGCATGTCCAAAGCAGAGATCATCCAGGCGGGGACGAAGTTGGGCGTGAAGTACGGCCTGACCCATTCTTGCTACGACCCGAGCTCCGATGGCCGCGCGTGCGGACGTTGCGACAGCTGTGTGCTGCGTCGTCGTGGTTTTGAGCAGGCGGGCGTCGCGGATCCCACGCCGTATGCGAAGGAGGCGCGCTGATGCTTTCGCTGCTGTTCATCCTCGCCGCGGCACCCGTGTCCACTGGCGAAGAGCTCGTCCTCGTCCAAGACCTCATCCCTGACGCGATCGAAGAGCTGCGCTACGCGACGGAAGACAACTTCATGAAGCGCGCCGTCTACCCGAAGAGCGCGCGGTGCTATCTGCGTCGCTCAGTGGCGGAGAAGCTCTCGAACGCGGCGGAGGCGCTGCGCGCCAAGGGCTACCGCTTCAAGCTCTACGACTGTTACCGTCCCCTCTCCGTGCAGTGGGAGCTCTGGAAGATTCTCCCCAAGCCTGGCTACGTCGCGGATCCACGCAAAGGCAGTAACCACAACCGAGGCGCCGCTGTCGATCTCACGCTCGTCACGCTCGAGGGCGGAGACGTGGAGATGCCCACGCCATACGACAGCTTCGCTCTCGCCGCGCACCACGCGTACGCGGGAGGCACCGCGTCCTCGCGAAAGAACCGAGAGCTGCTTCGCGAAACGATGGAAGCGGCCGGGTTCAAGAAGAACAAGATGGAATGGTGGCACTACGACGCGAAAGGGCTCGCCCAGTTCAAGGTGATGGACGAGCCTTTCACGAAGTGAAGTGAAGTGAAGGGTCAGGCGCCGCGCTGGTAGAGCCGGTACGTCTTGTACTTCTTGCCCCCCATCAGCTCGATGGCGTTGTTGATGAGGTGGTTGTCTTCGAGCGTCCACGAGATCTCGCCCCCCGTGAAGCCCAGCTTGCGCGCGTTGACCAAGGTGTCGTGGTACAGCACCGCGTCGATGCCGCGCTTGCGGAACTGTTCGCGGATTCCGAGGGTGATCAACCGCGCGCGCTTAATCTTCCGAACCGCGAGCAGCATCTTCACCAGACCGATGGGCAGACCGAAGGTGGTGAGCCGGCCGTGCGCCGCCTTGAACGCGGCGTTGGCATCCGGGAGCGTCATCGCGAAGGCGGCGGGCTCGCCCTTGACCTCGGCGATAAGGAGCAGCTCCGGCTTCACCAAGAGCTTCATCTCGTGGGCGATGGCGTCGAACTCGCGCTCGGTGACTGGGACGAAGCCCCAGTTCTTTTCCCACGCCGCGTTGTAGATGGTTTTGATCCGCTTCACTTCCGCGTCGTAGTCCTTGAGGTTGACCGGGCGAACCGTGAGGCCCTGGCGCTTGCGCACCATTTCAGCAACGCGGCTGACCTTCTCCGGCAGCGGGCTGGAGGCGTCCAGGTGCCACGCGAAGAGGTCCTTGGCCTTGGCGAACCCGCAGGCGTCGTAGAGCGCCGGGTAGTAGCGCGGGTTGTACGTCATCATCAGGTACGGCGAAGAGTCGAAGCCGTCGACGAGGACCGAGCACTCGTAGTTGGTGGAGAAGTTTACCGGGCCGAGCATCTCCTGGTGACCGCGCGCCTTGACCCACGTCGCCGCGGTGTTGAACAGCGCCGCCGCCACGCCCGCGTCGTTGATGCAGTCGAAGAAACCGAAGAAGCCGAGGTTGGTTCCGTGGAACTCGTTGTAGCGAGGGTCCTCCACCGCGGCGATCGTTCCCACGACCTGACCGTCGCGGCGCGCGAGGAAGAGCTCCGCGGTGCCGAACTCGAACCAGGGGTTCTTCTTCCGGTCGAAGAACTTCTTCCGGTCCATGATCAGCGGCGGGACCCAGTTCGGATCGCCTTTGTGGATCGCGAACGGGAAGAGGATGAACGCCTCCAGGTCTGCCTTGGACTCGACCCTGCGGACTTGCACGTCCGAGGCGGGGGCAGCGGGGCGCGGCGCTTCAGGACCGGGGTTTCGAATGGGCTGGACCATGGCCGCGGACCTTCAACCCAAAAAGGGCCACAACGCAAGAAGAGGCCGCCCCAAAAGACACCTCGGAGCGGCCCCTTTCGCTTCACAACTTATGAAGTGTTACTTGATGGTCTGCTCGTGGCTGCCCTGGATGACCTTGCCGTTCGCGTCCTTGACCGTGGTGGTCTTGGTGGTCGACTCGCGGTCGTTCTTCATACCCGGGGCGTCATGCTTGGCGGTGGACTCGACCGAGCTCTCGGTGCGGCCATCCTTCAGCGCCTTGCTGTCCTTCTCCAACTTGGCGCTGTCGGTGGTGGAATTGAACGCGCCCGCGGGATCCGTGGTCGTGGTCTTCTCCGTCTTGGTGGAGGTCTTGGTCTTGTTGATCGCGTCGCCAGCGCTCGCGGCGCCGAAAGCCAGAGCGGAGAGGGCCACTGCAGTGCGAATCCAGTTCATGTGAATGCTCCTTGCCTTAAGAATGAAACAGGTGAAACCACTTCGCTTGGGCAGACAAGGTAGGGACGGAGGGCAAGGCGGCAAGTCCCCGCGCCAGCAGAAAAGCGCGAAGCCCAACGATCCAGCAGGTTTGAGCGGGGTTTATTTTCGCGCTGTGGTGTCGCGCCTCAGCTGAATCAGCTCGGCGACGATGGAGATCGCGATCTCCGCGGGAATGAGCGCACGAATGGGAAGTCCCATGGGGCTGCGTACCCGCGACAACTGCTGCTCCGTTCGACCCGCCGCCAGCAGACGCATGCGAAAGCGCTCCGCTTTGCGACGACTGCCAATCACGCCCAAGTACGCGCCCGGTTTATCCAACAGCAACTCCAGCACGGCTTGATCCAGCGGATGGTCGTGCGTGGTGATGCAGAAGTAGCAGTCCTTGCCGCCCGAGAGCTGCGCCGCGATCTCGGTAGGGTGGCGAACAAGAAGCTCATCAACGTCTGGAAAACGCTCGCGCGAAGCCCACTCCGCGCGGTCATCGACCACGCTCACCCAGAAACCCACGCGCTTGGCGATCGCGGCCAGCTCCTTGCCCACGTGACCCGCGCCGAAGATCCACAGCTTCGCGCCGGCGGCGTGCTTCTCCAGGAAGACGCGCATCTTCCCGCCACAGCACATACCCAAGTCGTGGGTGAGGTGCGTGTCGACGAGCTGCGTGCTCTGGTCTGATTCGAAGAGCTGCACCGCCGCGTCGATGATCTGCTTCTCAATCGCGCCGCCGCCCACCGTTCCGCGAACACTGCCGTCCGGGAGCACCACCATCTTCGAGCCCGGCTTTTGTGGAGTGGATCCGCCGGTCTCCACCACCGTGGCCAGCACGAAAGCCCGGCCCTCCTGCGTGAGAGCGGCGATGTCGGCGTACAGTTCCAAAGTGCTCGTAGGGTAGCATTGGACGCGTCCCATGCGCTCGCCTCTGCCCAGCTTGCTGCTCTGTACCGCCTTGGCCGTGCGCTGCTCCGCGCCAACCAGCGACTTCAACCTGGCCGTGGTTCCCACGTCGGTAGACCTCTTCCCCGATGCAGAGCGCGCGCTGACCATTCGAGCGGAGTGGAGTGGCGAGCTGCCGCCCAAGCCTGTCGAAGTGGATCCGCGGAGCTGGCCGGTCGAGCTGGGAAGTTTGGCGCCGTTCACTCTGACGCCCGAAGCACCCGAGAGGACCCTCACCATCCATTTCCCGGCGGACACCGAACCAGGTCAGCGCTTGAGCCCGCTGGTCGCGCGCTCGCGAGGGATTGTGAAGTGGCAGGTGTTGGACTTCCTGGTTCGCGCCGCGTCCGGGGCTTTGGATCGCTCCTTCGGAATGCAGGGCACGGGGCGGTTCTGCGACGAAGCCGGTCCCACGGAGCTGATGGGAATGTCACTCGACGTCGCGGACCAACTGCTGCTCTTTGGTCGCTCTTCCTCCGAGTTGGTGATCGCTCAGACCGCGCCCAGTGGAACAGCGCAGGCCGTCTTCGTGCGCCGTGACGTGAGCGCGCTGGACGTCTCGCTGAAGGCCATCCTCTTTGAGAAAGATCGATCGCGAAGTTGGGCCGGGGCTGAGTCTCTGAACAGCGTGTTGCTCATCTCCACTTCGTACGATGATCCCTTCAACACCACGCCGTCCGTGCTGGAGCGGAAGGATCTCAAGTCGCTGGGCGCGGGGTTCGTCTCGACAGACGGTGTTCTCTTCGCGGGCGCAACGCGAGCGGTTCCCGGAGAACTGGCGGTGCTCCGGTTGGATCGCCAAGGCAAGCCTCTGCAATTCACCGCGCCCAAGTCGGAGGTGGCCAAGGCCACGTTGACCGGCGACGTACGGCCAATGGCGCTCTTCCGCAACGCGACCAACGGCCGCTTCCTCGTCGGAGGCAGCGCAGGAAACGGGGCCTTCATCGCGCGGTTCCAGTCGAACGGAAACCTCGACACCAGCTTCGGCCAGTCGGGCGTGTTCACGCTGCCTCCCTTGGGTGGCGAGGTGCACGAGGTAGCGGAGGCCTCCAGCGGAGGCATCTGGTTTTCAGGAGTGAGCCGCGGTCTGGCATTCGTGGGGCAGCTCACCGAGCGCGGCGCGCTGGAGACCCGCTTCGGACAGGGTGGCGTGATTCGATTGGTGGAAGCGACCTTCGGGCGTGTGTTGCTCGCCGAGGCGCCCGAGCAGGGTGTCTACGCGGCGATGTCGCTGCGGGTGACGCCAACAGATGTGGACTTCGCCGTCGCGGCGCTCACCAAGGACGGGACGTTAAAGTCGACCTTCGGCAACGCGGGGTGGCGCGTGACCCCAGTGGGTGAGGGAAACGACACGTTGATGGCGTTCGAGGCGATCTCCAACCGCACGCTGTTGTTAGGCGGAACGACGGAGAACCGCTGCTTCGGTCTCGCGCGTATTTGGCAGTGATGGTCAGGGTGACTCGACCTAGAGCGCGTCGACTCGTGTCTCCACCTGCTCCTGGACGGCGGGATCCACGTCGGAGAGGAAGTCAAGCCCCGTCGCCTGCTCGAGCTCGCGCGGGGTCACTGGACCATCGAGAACCGTCTCCACTGGGTGCTCGACGTCACCGTCGACGAAGACCGCTCGCAGGTGCGGCGGGGAGCGGCCGCACACGCCATGGCGTCGCTGCGCAAGCTCGC
>JBQTKE010000771.1:0-3074 GCA_052386435.1 Myxococcaceae bacterium | reverse complement strand
AGTCTTGAGGCGAGAAAGACGAGCCTCTCGATAGAGGGTGCGGCCGGTGTAGATGACCCCTCCCGCGAGCGTCAGATAGAAGAGGACCAGCAACACGACGTACACGGTGCGGTTGCGCGCCGAGCGTTGCGCCACGGGATCCACGCCAATCGCCAACGCCGACACGCGCAGGTCTTGAAAGGGCGGGGCCATCACCTGCTCTGCCAGCGCGGGGGGACTCCCTAACGCCGCCTTGGCCTCCGCGACTTCGGAGGCCAGCTTTCCCAGCACGCCTTCGGACTCGCGCTTCACGGGCCGCGCCGCGAAGCGGACATCTTCCTCTGGCGTGAGCGCCTTGAGCACCTGGTTCACCGACTCCAGCGGCACGCGCGCGCCCCACATCTTGGAGCCGCTGCGGACCACCGCCAGTACGACGGTCCCGCTGTTGCCCGCCACCGAGAAAACGCTCTCGCCGTCCGGCAGCGTCTCCAAGTCAGCGCGCAACGCCCCGAGTGTCTGCTTCAACCGAAGATCCGGCGTTTGGATGTCGGTTCCCACCAACATGAACCCCACATCCGAAAGCATCACCGGAGGGCGAGTACCTTGTCTCCACGCGACCTCCACCGTCCCCTCTGGCAGCTGCGTCAGGGAGGAGGTCAGCACCTCTTGTAGTTTCTGCCCCGCGCGACGAAGCTTGCCGGTCCACGCGTCGGCCAATTTCTTCTCTACCGCCGCTCGCTCGTTGATGATCGCCAACACTCCGAAGCCGGAAAGGCCGGCGGAAGGCACAACAACCAACACGATGACCAGCGCGAAGGTGCGCTTGAAGCTGAGCAGCTCGCGCGGAGATGTGACTTTCGACATAGTGGCTCGGCGGTGTAGAGGGTGACTTTCGAGAAGGCACGTGGGATGCAAACGAGGGCTCACCAGTTCTCGTCTCAATTCCGAAAAAGCAAAGTTGTTTCTTACAGTTGAGTGTCGGCTGGCGGAGGGCGCCAGCGCGTTCTGAGAGAAAAGCGGGGCACTGGTGTCACGGTTGAAGCGTAAGGAGGCAGTCCGATGCGGAAACTGACTTGGGCGGGCGCGCTCACAATCTTGTCGCTCACGGGGTGCGAATCTTCGGTTTCGGAGACGTACACCAATTCTTCCGGTTCGTTGGCGTTGTCCCGTAAGGACGACCTGCTGTACGCCGTCGACACGGACAACGATGTGGTGGCGGTGGTTGACGCCAACACCGAACAGCTTCTCACCAAGGTGAAGGTGGGTCGCTCTCCCGAACGCGTGGTGGTGGCGCCGGACGAGACGATCTACGTCTCCAACCGCGCTGACAACACCGTCTCGGTCATTCGCCGCGGACAGTGGGACGCTCCGGTCGCGACCCTCAAGGTCGGGCTCGAGCCCACGGGCCTGGCGGTCTCCGCGGACAACCGCACCCTCTACGTGGTGAACACCGCCACGCACGACGAGGCGGAGACAGGCTCGCTCCAAGCGATCGACACCGAAACCCTTCAGACGACCTGGGAGCTCAAGGTCGGCGAAGAGCCGCGCTCCATCGCGCTGCTTCCGGGCAACAAGGCCCTCATCTCTCTCTACCGTCAGGGCGACGTGGTGCAGGTCGACCTCGCCAAGGCGGAGATGACCAAGAGCTACCAGGGCAAGAGCTCTGAGCTCTACCAGCTGGTCAACAAGGTGCGCTTGGGCGCGGACGCGCAGAGCGGCGGCGGTGCGCTGAGCACCCTCAGCTTCAGCTCCTTCAAGAGCCGCGCGGCCACGGACCTCGTCGCGACGCCGGATGGTTCGCGCGCGTTCATGCCGGTCGTCTGGGCCCGTGAAGATCGCATCACCCGCGCCCCCAGCAGCTTGGGCGGCTACTACGCGGAAGGCGGCCCGTGCGCGCTCGGCGCGATCGCGACCGCCGGCGTCGTGACGTTCGAAGCCAACAACGCCAGCCCGCTGGTGGACGACCTCACCGCGTGCTCGGTGACCACCAACTCCAACAGCAAGGACTTCCCGCCTACCACGCTCGCCGCCAGCAAAGCGGCCGAGACTATCCAGGGCCCCACTGCCGCCGCGGTGGACCCGACCGGCGCTTGGCTCTTCATCGTCAACCGCGAGACCCAGAACGTGGCGATTCTTCCCACGGGCCGCCGCGACGGTGAGGACCTGCGCTTCAACAGCACCGGCAGCTCGGTGCGGACCACGGTCAATGTCGGCGCCGGCGCCAACGGCATCGCGCTCACCCGCGATGGCAAGCGCGCCTTCGTCTTCAACGCGTTTGACCACAGCGTCTCCGTCATCAAGTCCAACGGCAACAGCGGCACGAACTCTCTCTCCAACACCGGCGAGATCAAGATCGGCGACGAGCCGGTGGGCGTCCCGGCCGACGTGCTCAAGGGCCGCAAGCTCTTCTTCGACGCGCACAACGCGGCGATGAGCAACCCGACCACCGGCGTCTCCTGCGCCAGCTGCCACCTGGAAGGTCGCGACGACGCGCATGTCTGGATGTTCCCGGACGGCCCGCGCCAGACACCTGCCCTGGCCGGCCGCATGATGCGCAAGACCGCCCCGTTCCACTGGAGCGGCGAGTTCTCCACCTTGAGCGAGTTCATGGTGCACACCACCACGCTGCGCATGGGCGGCACCGGTGCCAGCGACACCATGACCAATCAGGTCGCCAGCTACATCGACTGGCTGCCGCAGCCGCAGAACCCGTACAAGACTGTCACGCTCTCCGAGAAGCAGGCGCGCGGTCAGGACCTGTTCTTCAACAAAGCCCAGTGTTCCACCTGCCACGCGGGCGAAATGTTCACCGACAACCGGATGGCCAACGTGGGCACCATGGTCCTCTCAGGCAGCAACACGGACGACATGATCAAGCTCAACAAGGGCCTGAACACCCCGTCCCTGCTCTCCTTGGCCCGCAGCGCGCCGTACCTGCACGACGGCAGCGCCGGCACACTCAAGGATCGTCTGATGGCGACCAAGAACAGCAACCTCCACGGCCAGACCAAAGAGCTGACCGACGCGGAGATGGATGACCTGGTCGAGTACCTGAAGACGCTCTAAGTTCTTTGAGAGCGGGTGACCGCTTCGCG
>JBQTKE010000770.1:0-8759 GCA_052386435.1 Myxococcaceae bacterium | reverse complement strand
ATCCCGGGTGACGGGGGAAGTCGCGTCCGCGGTCATCCTCTCTCGCTCCTGGCTTCTGGGGGACTGCGGCGCCGGTGTAGACCTTCTTGTGAAAGATGGTTTGCATCTGCTCCTTCAGATCCGCGGCGCTCGTGCGGAGATGTTCGAGGAAATTCTCCGTCGTGTAGAGCTGGTCCTTGTACTTCACGTGGAAAGCCTTGAGCACCGGCTTCACCCCGCCGCGGTCCTTCAAGAGAAAGTCGAGGTTTGCGAGCAGCTCCGAGCCTTGCTCGTACGCGGCATCGGGCGTCTCGCGCTGATACGGCGACCCCACGGCGAGCACGGCATACGTGCCAGTGAGCGTGATCGACGTTGAACGCGGATAACCATCGTCGCGCCACTGGGCGACCGCTTCATCCACCCAACCGTCCCGTCCACTCACCGGATGCGCCGAGCGGCCGAACCACATGTGGCTCATCTCGTGTCCGAGCGCGCCGCGGTCTGCTGGCGTGTTCCCATCCAGATCCATGTCCGTCTGCATGGCCGCATCGTACTCCATGGGATCATTCGAGCTGCCAATGGACACCAGCGCGCTGTCGTGCGGATACGGCCCGTAATCCGCTTCGAGTTGCGGGAACATCGCCTTCATGTCCGCGATGGCCTGTGCTGCCTCCGCTTGAACACGTGAATGCGCGCTCAAGGGAATGCTGCGCCCGTCGATGCTCTTGTACTCGCCTGTCGCAAGGGTCCACGTCGCGCGATCAATGACGTGCAGGAACCAACTGGAGGTGCTGCCGCGTGGGTACTCGATGGTGAACGTCTTTCCATCCGCGCTCACCGTCTTCATTCCGTGCGCCAGCACTTCTGGTCGCGCTGCAGCGGGCGCGTTGAGAACAACGACGGTCACCTTGAAGGGATAGCGATCGCACTCGAAGCCGGCGGGGAAATAGCGCTCGGTGAAGTAGCGCAGATACAGGTCGTCGTGGTCGGTGAGGAACTCGAAGCCGCGGGTGAAGTCGATGCCGTCGAGGAACGTCTGGTTGTACGTGCTGCGCCCCGTGCGAAGCGCGTACTCCTCGACCTCCAACGTGTGCTTGCCCGGCGCCAGCGTTGAATCCACCATCCGCATCTCTGACTTTGCGTCCGGCGACTTCACCGTGGCCAGCGCGACTTTCTGTGCACCGTCAATCGTGACGAACTGCGCGCTAGGCACCGCGATGTCGAACACCGGACTGCCGCCGTTTGCTTGGCGAATGTTGACCTCAAGCTTGCCCTTCGCTCGAGCGGTGCGCGCGGTCACATCAATTGTCAGCGTCGCCTCGCCGCTGAGAATCTCCGTGTAGATGGCGCTTTTGCCATTTACCGTGAAATCCGGCGGACGCTTGACGTTGGTCACCGTGCCGGTGCTACCCCCGTCGATGAGTGGCGAAGTACCGGCATCGCCGTTGTTCTCGCCGGGATTCTCGAAGCCACCGCCGCCGCCACCACCACCGCCGCCCAGAGGACCTGAAGATCCTGAATTCGCAGCGCCTTGTCCCGCGACGAGCTCACCACCACAGGCAGACATCAGCGTGCAGAGAACGAGCGACCCGACAATTCGAATGGTCATGGGTGAAGCGAGAAAGCAGCACACGTGCCAGTACCGCGACATTTGGTCTCTCGAGTCGAATCAGACCATTGGCAGCGCGTGCGTAAAGTCGTCGCACACTCCCGCTGCCTCCTGCAGTAGGCGCGCCGCACTGGGGATGGGTCAGTGCTTCGCGTCACCGCGACCTCTCGCGGCCAAGCTGCTCGCCCAATAGGACTCACAAAGCCCGATCGCTAGCGCTCCACCGCGGAGGGAAGCGTCAGTCGAAGTCCACGGTCCAATGCTTCCTGTGGATCCAAGAACGCCTGCGTGCGTTCGAGCATGCGACGGGCCTTGTCCAAGGTGGAGAAGTCCACTCGCGAGGTGTAGCGCTGCGCGAAGTCCAAGACGCGCGTCAGTGGCGCCGGCGCGGCGTTGTGCGTGAGGGCGCGCAGACCGGACAGGTACTCGGTTCGATAGACGGTGGGGATGATGATCCGATGCTCCCCCGCGGACTCCAGCGTTCGAAGACGATCTGTCGCGCCTCCTCGACAGTGAACTCAGCGCCTCCAAGAGTGCGCGCGACCGCGAGCTCAACGACAGTCCGTTCGGCAAACGAATGTCGTCGTTGAGAGGTTGCGTTCCTCGCCACTCCCGAGGGGATTCAAGGGCTTCCAGGCCCAGCGGCAGAATGCGCCGAAACAGAACGAATCATTGCTGCCTTCTTCTCAAAAGCCGAAACTTATTTTCCTTTCGACCGATAAACAGACAAACGCTTTCGCCTTTCGAGGACCTTTCCCCATGGCCCCTGTCAATCGCTCCGTCACTGGAGCCGGCTACACCAACATCACCAGCGCTGCCGATGCCGAGGCCATGGCGGGGCTCGAGAACGTTTCGCCGGAGGAACTGGGCGAGCTTGAAGGACTCGAGGACTTGGATCCCGCGCTCATCAAAGCGATGCAGGATCCCGCATTCGCGGAGAGCTACGGCTCTGACGATTTCGCGGCCGTGATGGGTGGCGGAGCAGCCCAAGCAGACGCGCAAGGCTACGGCGCCGAAGCTTCGGCGCTCGGCTACAAATTCCTGCAGGTCACGGATGAGGCAGACAAGCCGGTCATGGGTCCGGACGGTCAGCCCGCCTTCGTGAACGCGGATGCCGAAGGCAATCCGGAGATCGGTCCTGATGGAGGCCCGCTCCTCCGCCGTGAAAACGGTGAGCCTTACACCGCCGCTGAGTTTGGTGCGCCGGATGACGCTGCGGCCGCTGCTCGGACGGACAGCATCAACAAGAGCGCGCTGGAGACGACCGCGAATTACGGCAAGGTCGCGCAGATCGCCGCGGTAGGGGGCTTCGGCACGCTTCACCGCGGAGGGGCGGCTGCGTTGACCGCGATGCGAGAGACGCTCATCAAGAGAAACGGCATGAGCGTGTTCCAGCCAAAGAACATGCTGGCCGCCACCAAAGACGTCTACGGCGCTAGCAAAATGGCCATGACGAACAAGTTCGTGCCGGGCCGTGCCCTGGCCTCGAACGCTGCGAGGGCGGGCCAGTACAAAGCCGCACAGCACACCTTCTCACGGTTAGAAGCGCGAGAGGTGCGGGCGGAGAAGGTGCGCGCAAGTTTCGCGACGAAGGTGGAAGCAGCAGCAGGAAAGGTCGATGAGCTGCAAAAGGCCGTTGCCAACGGCGATACCAGCACGAAGACATCCAAAGCTCTGACCGCCGCGAAAATTCAGTTAGAAAAGGCAACGGCCAAACAGGAGACCTACGCCAAACTGGCGCAGCGGTTGAAGGATGCGAAGTCGGCGTTCGTGAAGTCGACGCCGGGCTTTGCACACCGGGGTCCGGCGGCAGGTTCACCGACGCTGACCGCTCGCGCCGGTGAGCAGATCGCCAAGACCGGCAGGTCTGTCCAAGCCTTCCCGTCCTTCGCGAAGCAGAACCCCGGCGGCGCAATGACCGCCGCTGGCGGAGCCGTGGGTGGTGCAGCGAAAAAGGCGACTGAGGCGGCGAGCTCTGCCGGGAGCGCGGTGACAGAGGCCGGGCAGAGGGCAGGCAGAGCGGTCTCGGGCGTCGCAGCTCCCGTGGGAACCTTCATTCAGGCGAGCGGAGCGCAAGTTGCAGCGACTGCCGTTCAGGTGGGCTCGGCCATTGGCAACCGGGTCAAGCAGCTTGGCGAAACCAAGGCGGGGCAGGCTGTGAAGGGCACTCGGGCCTACCAGGCCGCTTCCGGGGCGGTGACCAGGATCAAGCTCCCCAGTGCGAGCCAAGCGCTCCAGAACATGAAGAGCGGCACTGCCGCGGCGGCGACACGCGTGGGTGGCGTCGGTGCACGCGTGGCGGGCGCGGTTGGTCGAGCACTCCCGGGCATCAGCATTGGCATCGCGGCCATGGACACTGTCATCGCCGGCAAGACGTTGGCGGATGACAACGCGAGCGGTTCGAAGAAGGCCCTGGCGGTGGGGGCCGCGGCACTCTCGTCTGTCGCTGCGGCCGCGGCGAACAGCGTGCCCTTGATTGGCAGCGGCATTGGCTTGGTCGCCGGCCTGGGGGCTGCGGCCCTCGGCTACTTCCGGGACAAGGAATAACGGGAGTCCACAATGAACGAGAGCTCTGAAAACAACGCGCGCAAGCCTGTCTCCATGCAGGAGGCGATGTTTCTGCGCAAGCTGGTGGCCTCGCCGTCCAGCCGCATCCTCGCCAACGCCACGCTGCCGAAGATTCCGGCGCCGTCGCTGGAGGGACTTTCTTTCAACTTGAGGCCGATTGAAGGGCCCACGCCCGACGCAGTCTTCGCTCGCTACGAGGAGCTCTGTCTGGAGCACGCGCCCCGTCGAGGGCGTGAAGCGGGCGAGGTACTCTTCGAAGGCGACGAGGTGCTGCTGGATGTGGCCGCGTTCTTCGACGGCGAGCTTATCCCCTTCAGCGTGAAGTACGGCGCGCGCTTGATGCTCCTTCCGGGCGAGTTTCTCCCCGGCTTCTGCGAAGCGCTCTGGGGTCACATGGTCGGCGCTCACCTTTCGTTCCGAATCACGCTGCCTTCAGACTTCCCTGTGACCGTACTCGCCGGAAAGGATGTCTCGTACGCGGTGACGGTGCGCGCGGCGACCGAACTGGGCGAGTTCGACATCGACGACGAAGAGTTCGTGAAGTCGCTGGGCCGCGGCGAATCGCTGGACGCGGTCATGCAGTCGTTGGCTGAGGACCTCCTTCAAGAGACGATTGCTCAGTGCCGGCTGGAGCTGGTCGATGAAGCGATGAAGGCGCTCATCTCCCGCTCACAGATCTCTGTGCCGGAGCAATTGATAGACGTCGAGATTGGAAGCCGCTGGAAGAAGTTGGAAGGCGCTTACCTCGAATCCATCGACGCGACGGCGGGCGAGCGTGAAGCCTCGCTGGCGATCTGGCTGGACGAGCCGAACGTGCGCGAGGACGCCAAGCTGCGGCTCGCTGCGCAGCAGGTGGCCAGCGCGCTGGCGGAGGCGCATGAGAAGGAGCTGCGCTTCGGTGGCGCGCAAGTGATGAGCTACGCGGACGCGGTGGCGAAGAACGCGGGTCTGACGCGCGCCGAGCTGAAGAGCGCACTCACGGACGACGACGTTCCCGACACGACGCAGATGCCGGTGGCAAGTCAGCTCGTCAATCAGGCGATCTACTTTGAGGTCATGGACTTCGTTTTGTCGAAGGCCAAGCTGCTCGACACGTAAAAGCAAACGGCCCACGAGCATCCAAGAGGACTCTCGCGGGCCGCTTTCGACGCCGAGTTTTGCGCGGCGTTAGCGGGTCGCAAACCGCACGGACACGCCGCCGGGCCGGTAGTAATCCGGAACCCAGACCTGCTCCATCACCGGTTCGTAGTGACCCGGAATCCAGCGCTGCGCGTAGTAGCCCTCGGTGCAGTAGCGGCGGTGGTGATGACGACGCTTGTGACGCCGAAACTCGCACGTGCCGTCCACGTAGTACTGCTCGTAGTAGCCGGGAACGTAGCGTTGAGTGGTGCGTGTCTCGTAGTGACCCGCGTTCGAAGGAACGCCTGAGGGGACGCCGACGTGAACGTTGATCCCCACCGGAGTGGCGACGCGGATGGACTGCGCCAGCGCCGCCGAGGGGGCAAGAATCGTAAGAGTTACAGCCAGGTTCAGCAGGATTCGAGCAAGTGACATCGTCAACCTCCGAGTTGGGCTTGCAGACGGGGTCGCCCGCTGGGAATTCAATCGGCCAGCGGTTGTCGCTCCACGCTGACTCCCCGGCTGGGGGGAGGCTTGGGGAGAGGTCGGAGAGTGTGGTTTGTTCCCGCGCCGAGAACCGATGAAGCCGCAACCGTTGGACAACGAGTCGGGTGATCAAGCTGTCGATTTAGGCCCCGCGGATCCGTTGATCGGCCGCACCCTGAACGACCGTTACCGAATCGTCGCGCCCATTGGTGTGGGCGGCATGGGCAAGGTCTACAAAGCGGTGCAGCTGCCGCTGGAGCGCGCGGTCGCTCTGAAAGTTTTGGATCCACAGTACGCCCGCAGCTCTGACCCGAACTTCCTGCGCCGCTTCATGCGCGAGGCGTCCCTCACCTCGCAGCTGCGTCACCCCAACACGGTCACGGTCATCGACTACGGCCAGACCGGGGACATCTATTACATCGCCATGGAGTACCTCGAGGGCCAGACGCTCTCGAAGCTGCTCGCGAAGAATGGACCGCTGGAGTGGCTTCGCGCGCTGGAGATTGGGCAGCAGATCTGCCGGTCGCTGCGCGAGGCCCATAATCTGGGCGTCGTTCACCGCGACTTAAAGCCCGCCAACATCATGGTGATGACCGAGAGCGATACCGACCTGGTCAAGGTGTTGGACTTCGGCCTGGTGAAGTCCGTCGTCCCGGACACCGCCCCGGTTCGCGGACCGGAGATTACCCAGCGCGGGATCTTCCTCGGCTCACCGACGTACATGGCGCCGGAGCAGGCGAAGAACCACTCCGACGTGCGCAGCGACATCTATTCGTTGGGCATCGTGCTGTACCAGATGCTCACCGGGAAGCCGCCTTTCACCTCGCGAGATCACATTGAGCTCATCTTCGCGCACCACCGCGAAGCGCCCACGTCCTTCAGCACAGTGCGGCCCGAGCTGCAGATTCCCCAAGAAGTTGAAGCGGTGGTGATGAAGTGTCTCGCCAAGCGTCCCGAGTCGCGCTTCCAGTCGATGGAAGAGCTGCTGGATGCGATGCGCGCGGCCCCTTCTGCCGCGGGCTACAGCGGGGTGTTCCCGCGCGCGACGACCGGAACGTTCCGAATCGGCGGGCTGCTGTCGCAGTCACAGACGCTCGCGCGACCTCCGCAGCTCGGACCGGACTCCCTGCACGACGAGCCCACCGCGGCAGAGCGAATCCACGGCAGGCTGATGCCGCTGTGGATCGTCTTGGGCGGGCTGACGCTCTTGGGCGGTGCGGTGCTGCTCAACCGCTACCAGCATTCGAAGAACGAGCCGCAGCCCATCGCGCTCGGACCATCCACCGGTGCTTCGCCGCGCGTCGCCGAGCGCAAACGTCCGGCTGTGGAGCGCGATGTCGCACCGGTGATGCCGCGCATGGCCCACTTCCAAGTGACCACGCGTCCGGAGGGCGCGACCGTCGTCTGGAAGGGAAAGCAGATGGGCGTCACGCCCGCCACGTTTGATCTTCCCGTCGGCAAGGAAGGCACGGTCACCGCGGAGCTCACGTTCCTGCTCGAGGGGTACCAGTCAGAGACGGTGGTCGCCGGTGGCTCCGGCAACGTCGTGCTGATGCAGAAGATGCGCAAGCTGGAGCGCGCGTCTCCTCGCAACGCCGTCTCGACGCCAACGCCGACCAACCTGCCGCCTCTCCCGCCGGAACAGCCCTCGCCGCAGAGCACGCAGCCGGAGCCCATCGCCTCCGTCTCCACCCCTCCTCCCGCCGCCCTCTCCGTTCCCACCGAAGCGGTGCTGCCCTTCGGCGAAGGTATGTCACGGCCCACGCAGCTAGAAGGCCGCGAGATCCAGTACACGCGTGAGGCGCTGTCGACGAAGGTCGAAGGCGAGATGGTCGTGCGCTGCGTGATAACCACCACAGGGAAACTCGAGAACTGCCTGGTCATCAAAGGACTGCCGTACATGAACGAGGCCGTGCTCGCCGCGCTCGCCACGCGCGTGTACACGCCGGTCACTTTCCAGGGTCGGCCCGTGAAGGTGAACTACGTGTTCAACATCCGGCTCCGTCACCCCGGGAGGTAACTCCGGGCCCCGCGCGCTAACCGGTCACCTTCGTACCTCGCGACAAGCCGGGCGCGGCGAATCTTCCCACCAACGCGAGCAACTCGCTTGGCTGTCCCACCACAAAGCGGGCACCGATGGGGAGCAATTCCTCTGCGCGAAAGCCCCATTTCACACCAACCGGGACCATGCCCGCGTTGACCGCGGTTCGCATGTCGATGGCAGTGTCGCCTACGAAAGCGCACTCACGCGGATCGACACCGAGCGCCTTTGCCACTTCGATCGCGGAGGTCGGATCTGGCTTTCGCGGAGTACCGCTGCGCTCGCCGCGCGTCTCCTGAAATGTCTCGCCAAAGAGCCCAGCGACGAGCTTCCGCGTCGGGCTGTCCGGCTTGTTGCTGAGCACGCCCAGCGGAAGCCCGCGTGAACGCAGCGCGCGAAGTAACTCCGTGATGCCGGGATAAGGCGCGGAGGAATCGAAGAGGTGCTCCGCGTAGTGCGCGCGGTAAGTGGTGATGACGTCCGCGACTTCATGCTCCGCTTGCGGAGGGAGCGCTCGGCGAATCAGGTTCTCCACCCCTTCGCCGATGAAGCCTTTGATCTCTTCTACCGAGTGGGCCGCGTGTCCGTGCCGCACAAGCGCGTGGTTCACCGAGCCGGCGATGTCGCCCAGCGTATCGACCAGCGTTCCGTCGAGGTCAAAGATGAGTGCCTTCACCTTCGCGCTCAAGGACGCTCGACTGTGAAGTGGTAATTCGCGCCGTAGGCCGAGTCCCACTCCCGACAACCCCAGCGGTTGGTGATCGCGAACCAGACCGTGAGCTCGCCAGCCTCGGTGAGCTTGATGACCGGCTCGGAGCCGCTCCACGACTTGTGCCCGTCCACTTCGAACGAGAGCACCGGCCCGCCGTTGAGTTGGTGGAAGCCGCTGATCGCCCAACCCGGCTGACCCTGGAAATCACCGCGACACTGCGGCAACCGGTCCGCGTCGTAGTCGAA
>JBQTKE010000769.1:0-2100 GCA_052386435.1 Myxococcaceae bacterium | reverse complement strand
GCCCGTGAAACAGAAGGGCTTGAGGTCAATCATGTGGGAAGACGAGCGCCTCCGTAAGTGGTGCACGGAGGTTGCGGAGGCAACCCCGCGTTTGCCTCGAGGCTGCCCACCGCTGTGCACAGAGACTGGAGCGCGACAGCTCCAGCCAGATCACGCTTGACGCGCGAAGCGCCTTCGGACTTCAGCCCTTTCCGAGCGTCTTCTCCAGCGGCTTGGTGTCGTTGGTGTTCTGCTTCTGCGTCCATTCGATGACCGGCGTCTGGCACATCATTCCGGTCTCGGTGGGGAGCGGATCCGCCTTCTCCAGCGCGAACCCATCGCCGCCGAAATAGACGTAGTCGCTGGTCGCCACGGTGTAGTCGCGCTTGGGATCGATCGTCTTGCCCTTGGCGTCCTTGAACGCCTTGCCTGCTTTGGTGGCGCCGCTGAAGAGCGCTTCCGGGTTCTGCAGCGCAGCGATGAGGTGCTCGCCTTTGACCTTCGCGACCACCAGCGAGTTTTCCCACGGCAGCACCGAGTAGACGGTGGCCTTGGTGATGTTCCCCGCGGGCAAGCCCTGACGGATGGCTTTGCGGTTCATCAACGCGACATCCGCCTGGGTGGCGGAGCGCCACGACTCCAAGACCCACTTCGACAGCTGCGGCGAGTCCTGGGCGAGCCCCTTCGACGCGAAGCCAATCTGCGTTCCCAGCTGCGCGTCGACCTTCTCTTTCCACGCGGTGATGAGCCCCGCCAATCTCTCGTCCGCGGCGGCGGTGGCGCCGGACATCTCCACCACGCTCACGCCGGTGTCGACCAGCTTCGCGCCGGCGGGCTTGCTCTTGTCGAAGGAGAGGTTGACGCGTGCGTACGACTGGAAGCGACGGCCCGGTGAGACCAGGGCCACGTTGCCCGCCCTGTCATTCAGGGTGGCGTTGCAGTGACCGCCGGCGAGGACGGTGATCTTGAGCGCGGCGTTCTTCTCCAGCGTCTCCTTGATCGCGGTCGGGCAATCGTCGACCAGGACGACGACCGCGTCGGCGCCCGCCTCCCACGCCTTGGGGACTTCGCGCTGCAGCGCGGTCTCGTAGCCTTCCACCTGCTGACCTTCGAACTTGCCAGCCATGGAGACCTTGCCCGCGTTCTCAAACGCCAGACCTATCACGGCGATCTTCAGACCGTTGCGCTCGAAGACTTGAGACGCGGGGAGCTGGAGATCCTGCGCCGCGTCCGTGGCCTTCACGTTGGCGGCGAGGACCGGGAAACCACCGGACTCACGGTTCGCGACGAACGCGTCTTTGCCGAAGTCGAGCTCGTGGTTGCCCAGCGCGGACGCGGCGTAGCCCATGGCTTTCATCGCGTCGAAAGCGGGCTTGCCTTGGAAGTAGGAGGAGATGGCCGGGTCGCCGGTGGAGAGCGCCAGGGTCATCGCGTTGGTGCACTTCGCGGGATCACCGACGCAGTGCTTCTCTTCGGCGGTCCACTGGCCCAGCACCTCGGCCGCTCCGCCGGAGGGCTTGTCACCGTCTGGGCTGCGCAGGAGCCAGCCGTACTCATCGCCGGTGATCAGGAGCCGAACTTCGGCCTTGGGATCTTCCGCGGGCGTGGCCGCGTGGACGGGTGCCGGCGCGGGAGGGGGTTGTTCCTTCTTGCATCCGAAGGAGAGAGACACAGCGAGAGGGAGGAGGAGAGCGGTGGTTTTCACGAACGCGGGACTTAGCATGAGTCCCTTCAGGCGTGCTCTGAACGCGCTTCAACAGAAAGCGAACGCCACACTCACTTGGCGATCACGAGCCGCCGCGCGGGCTTTTCGCAAAGTCAGCTCGGAGGAAGGCGCGGCATCTGGAACGCAAAGGTCGTTCCCGCGGCTTTGGTCGAGGTCACGCGCAGCGTTCCCCCGTGAGACCGCGCGATCTCGGAGGCGATGTAGAGTCCCAGTCCGAGTCCTCTACTGGGCGCGGTGTGACCTGCCCGGAAGTAGGGTTGGAACAGCTGGGGGATAAGGTCCGCGGGAATGGGCTCTCCCTCGTTCTTCACCGAGAGACGGAGGTGCTTCGCGTCGCCGGTCACCGTCACGTCGATGGGAGACGCTTCCGCTCCGTGCTCGAAAGCGTTCGCGAC
>JBQTKE010000768.1:0-4131 GCA_052386435.1 Myxococcaceae bacterium | reverse complement strand
GCTCGGGCTCCGCACCGGTGACGTGGCCGAACTGTCGAAAGCAGCAGAGCTCGCGCCCTCGAATCCGGAGCTCCATTATCGACTTGGGCTGGCACAACTCAAGGCGTCGCAATTTTCTTCAGCGAGACAGTCTCTGGAGCGCGCGACGGAGCTCAGTCCGAACGACGCGTCCTATCGGCTCCCGCTCGCCAAGGCGCTGGCGAAGACAGGAGAGCGACAGCGGGCAGTCGCAGAGATCTGGCGCGCGGTTCAAGCAGGTCAAAGTCTCGACGTCGCGCGAGCCTTGATGGACGACCTGTCGGAGCCACTGCCCACGGGCGCCGAGAAGGGACTCGCCGCGTTGGAGCGAGATCAAGCGGCAGAAGCCGTGCATCATTTTGATTCTCTTCTGCTCTCGCAACCTGACTCCGCTGTGCTGAGCGCGTTGTATGGTCTGGCGCTGATGAAGCTCGACAACTCCGCGCGAGCTCTCTTTGCGCTGCGAAAAGCCGTCGCGCTCGCGCCTGAAGACGGAAAGCTCCACCTCTACCTCGCCGACTTCTACCGTTTGCGCCAACGGCCGACCGAGGCGCTCACGTCTTACGAGAACGCGACCCGTTACCATCCGCTCCTCGACCAGGCGCATGCTCACGCCGCGCAGTTGGCAATGGAGACAGGCGCGTGGAACGACGCCGCGCGGCACTTCCGAGCGCTCACCTACTTGATGCCCAGCTCCCCTGCCCCGCGAGTGAGCCTCGCCGCCGCGCTTCACAACCTGGGCGACGCCGAGGGCGCCACGCGTGAGTTGCGCACAGTGCTGGCCAAGCATCCCGATCACGCCGAAGCCGCGCGTGCTCTTGCACTGTGGCCGCCTCACCGCAGGTGACGACTCGATCGCTCACCTCTTCTTCGCCTGACGCTCAAGCCGTTCTCTGCCCGCGCGGCGCCACCACTCAACGGGCTGGATTCCCTCCGCGGCGGCCGCACGATCCGACTCTTCCCGCAGGTCTTCCGGCATCCGTAGAAGCAGCGCGCTCTTAATGGTCCCTCTGACTGCCTTCTGACGCTCCGGCTCCTTCTCCTTGGCCTTCCTTGACATCTTCGTCGTGCTCCTCCCTCGAGGGGACCGAACAAGACGGGCGAGTTTCCTCGCCAGTCCCTGCCCGGGTGTGCGCGGCCGTTGACCGGGCGCGGTGGATTCCCCGCCCTCCCGAGAAGAGAGGCGGGGCGGGGCGCGCTAATCCTCCAGTTTCTTCTCCAGCGCTTCGAGGCGCGAGTCGTGAGCATCAACCTTTGTCGCAAGGTCGGTCATGATCTGACCGAGCTGCTCGACGTCCTCCAACATCACCTGCGACGTCTGAACCAGCATCTTGGTATGGGTGGTAAGCAGCTTTACCCTTTCGTTCACCGCTCGAACCAGCGCGCGGGTGCTCGGAAGGGGTCTCGCTCGCATTCTCTCTCTACGCATTTTCTTCTCTCCTTCACCCCGTCCCCGGGCCCGTCACCGCGCGAATCGCGCTCACATCACGGATGAACAGTAACGATATCGGTATTCGAACGCAAGCGACCTTCCCATCCGGACTTTCGCAGCTTGGTCGCGAGCTCACCGCTGTCTCGCCAGTCCGCTCATCTGGGCTACGGAAGAGTCCGCACGACCGACGACGCTGACCTGATCCTCGACGACCAGGAACGCGACTGGCGTTGCTTCAGCGATGGCGGCGGAACCGGACAGCGCGATGATGCATGTCAGTCACAGCGCCGTGAGGCCCACATTGGGATCACGAGGAGATGTGGCGAGCGCGGGTGGTGCGCTCTAGACTGACGCGCGTATGAGCGACGAAGGTAAGCCGCCGAACCGCTCTCCCGGACCACCGTCTTCGTCTCCCGGTTCAGCGCAGCCCGGCGCTCCGACAGCTCCGCGCCCTCCTGCGCCCGGCACCAATCCCGGCGCGCGCCCTCCGCCGACACTCAGCCCAGTCATGCCCGCAGCAGCAGAAAAACCCAGCAACCCTGGTCAGCCCGCGCCGGCTCGAACCAGCGGTCCCGGCGTCTCGCGAACGCTCACCAATCCGGGTGTGCCCGCGGCGCCGCGAACCACCAGCAGCCCCGGAATGCTCGCCCCTGAACCCGGAACATCCTCAGGACAGCGTCCCAGCAGCCCGTCGCTGAACCGCCCCTACGCGCCCGCGCCGCTCGGCGCCGCTGGACCCACTCCGACGTCCGAGGTCCGCAGGCTCATCGCCGCGGAAGCGCAGAACACCGCCCTCAACGCGCTCTCAATCTTCAAAGAGCTCTGGGCTGACTTCCGCAATTCGGATCGTTACTTCAAATACAAGGCGCTGATCATCGCGATCTGGATCGTTCTCTCTGCCTCGGGCTTCGCCGTTGCGTGCCCGGGCTCTTCGGCAGCGACGACAGACTTCGGCGCCAAGCTCACGATCTCCGATTTCGGCGCGCATCCGTTCTACGTGATTCGCAACGAGAGCACCTCACCGTGGTCGGACGTAAAGGTCACGGTGAACGGCGGCGAGTACCACTACGAGTCTGGCGCGGTGGAGCCCGGCAAAGACGTCGGCTTCGGCGCGAAGCAGCTCAAGGGCAGGGACAACAGGTCCGCGCCGGAGACTCTCAACGTCCGCCGCCTAGAGATTCACACCTCGGCCGGCGATGCGGTGCTGATCAAAGACGGCAAGCCTATTCACTGAGTCGCAGAACCCAGGCATCGTCCCTGTCCGAGCACGCAAAGTAGTCTGGGGTTTGCGGAATCCGCGAAGTGTAAAGCCTGACCCTCTCAGTCCCGTTAGCGACCGAAGATGATCCTCTCTCGTTTGAGCAGGCCAGTCCCGGCAGCGAGAAATACCGCCGCCGACGCGAGGGTGCTCACACACGCAACGGCGAAGTACCAGCCGGGAAGCGGCTCTCCCTCGAGCGTTCCGTTCACCAGCAGGTACTGACCGACCATCGGCACGGTCATCATCCACGCTTCGGTCTTTACGGGATTCAGACTGAGGAACACGCCGGGCAGCGTGGGCAACAGCACGAGCAACTGCGTGTAGGTCTGCGCTTCCTTGAAGCTGCGCGCGAATGTCGCGACCCACATCTGAAGCGCGACGCTGAAGAGAGAAAGCGGCGCCACCGCGGCCAACGTTCCTAAGATTTCGCGCGGCCCAAATGTGGCTCGAATGCCCAAATCCTGCAGGGGAACGCGCGCGAGGATCAGGATGAATCCGACCGTCACCGCGGCGAGTGCCATCCACGCGATCACGACGCCGCTCATCCACTTGCCCAAGACCAGCGTCGACCGCGACACAGGGTTCACCAGTAGAGGCTCGAGCGATCCGCGCTCTCGTTCCCCCGCGGTGCTGTCGATCGCCACGTGCATTCCACCCACGAACGCGGCCATCAGCAGGAACAGTGGCACCATGCTGAGTAACTTCGCCGCCTGCTTCTGCGCGCTGGCGACGTCCTCCTCGTCCACCTGCACGGCCGCGGCCAGTTGCGGACTCACTCCTCGCGCCATCAACCGAAGAAAGCCAATCCGCGCACCATACGCCTCCAAGAGTCGCTGCATTTTTCGCACGTCTACGCCGGTCTCACCGCGCGCGCCGTCGAACACGAGACGGACGTGCGCCGGCTCGCCTCGCGCGAAGTCGTCCGGGAACTCCTTCGGAACGACCAGCGCGAAGGACAGTGCACCGTCGCGGATGCGCTGCTCAAAGTCCGCAGGCGCCTCGCTGATCTGGGCGCCACCGGTCCGTTCCAAGAACGACACCAATTGCGGAGCGTGGGCGCGTCCCACCACCGGAATTTCCAGCGTGCGTCCTTCTTTGTTCCAGGACGCGATCACGGAGAAAAGCCCGCCAAACATGAGCGGCCCCAGCAACGACAACATCAATCCCGACACGAACGACCGCCGATCCCGCAGGTGATCGGTCATCTCTTTGCGGAAGACCAACTGAAGTCGTCGCATCACGACGCGAGCCCCTGGTCTGTTCCAATCGCCGCGACGAACGCGTCTTCCAGCGTGTCTCTCAGAGTGCGCGCCTTCAGCTCTTCCAATGTTCCCGACGCCACGACCCTGCCGTGCGCCACGACCACCACCTGGTCACAGAGCGCCGCAACCTCCTGCATCACGTGACTGGAGAACAGCAC
>JBQTKE010000767.1:0-7921 GCA_052386435.1 Myxococcaceae bacterium | reverse complement strand
GGTTGATGGGGGGCGCGGCGCTGATTCTCGCCTACGGTTTGGACCGCGCGACCGAAGACGCAGACCTCCTTCTCGATGACACTGAGGCGCAATTCCTCGTCGAGCAGTGCAATTTCGGCGAAGCATTGGAAGCGACCAACCGTGAGCTCGAGCCCCTGGGGCTCTACCTCTCTCACATCTGGGGCCCCGAGCAGCAGATCCTCACGCCGGAGTGGAGAGCAAACTGCCGCAACGTTTCGTCCCCGCTCAAACTCTCCCACCTGACGCTCCAAACCCTGGGTCCACTCGATCTCATCGTCAGCAAGCTGGCACGGGCGGACGACGGTGACTGGGAGGACATGCGTTACCTCATCGAACACGAACGTCTGACCTTGGATGCCGTTCGAAATGCGATCGCACGGGCGCTCGTCCCGGAGATTCTCGCGGAGACGTTTGAAGAGAGTCGGCTCCGCGTCGACGAATGGCTGACGAAACTGTAGCTGTCGTGAAGGTTGTCGCTGGATTGGAATTAGATGCCGGATGGAATGAACCCCAGAAAACCGGCGCTCAGATCTGACGGAGCTCGGGCTCGCTGGACGCTCGCCGCAGTTGTGCTGGGAGTGGCCGCCGTGCCATTGGGGGCGGCGTATTGGCTCCGGGATTCGACGACTGACCCGCTCGAGGAATCCGTTACACGCTCGGAGCCCACCCCACCCACTGCTTCTGCACCCGTCCGCGCTAGAGCGCGTGTTGAAGTCGTGACGCCCGAACCTGAAGCGAGCCACGCTGCCGCTCCGCTGCCCGCCGCACCCACACCCGCAGCAACCCGCGATGCGGGGGTCGAAGCTCCCGAGTCTGGGGCGGGAGTGCAGGCGAGCGCGGCCGTGCGAGAAGTGACGAACACGGAAGTGATCAATCCGGCGCGTCGCGACGAGTTGGCCGAAGCGTCTGAGCGAGTGACCCGAGTGGGTCTGTGCGAACACAAGGAGGCGGAAGCGAGCACGGGCAAGGGAAGAGCTTTTGCGTGGCTTTGTTCGCGTGGATCTCCCCGCAGGGACCGTTTTCCACGATTCCACTCTGCCAGAACAGGGGGTTGCGCTGACTGTCCGCCAGCAGGCTCGAGATCGCTGCGTCGGAGTCGAGGTAGAGCAGCGACGCGGCGATGGCCTCCACCACGGCGGGCGGAACACTCACCTCGGTGTGCGGCATTGCAGCAATCGGAGACAGAAGCATGGACCTAAGGCATCAGAACCTTTAGGCCGATTGCTCGCGCAAGCTTTGCTTGCCGTTCATCGTAGGTAACGAAGCGCCGGCAGCCGATCGTCACTGCGCTTGCGACGTGAAGCACGTCCAGCGTTCGGGTGCCGAGCGTCGGCGTGTGGTCGCGGCTCAACCGCAAGGCCTGATCGAACGCACGCCGCCAAAGCAAGTCCACGACAACCAACCGGCCTTGCGCGTAGTCATCGTCGAGGTCCGACAGGGCTAGGTCGCCATTGACGGGTTCCAAGTCGCCGCGAAATACCGCAAGCATGATGCTGTTGACGAGCTCAGCCTTCCCATGGAGGGTCGTCGGCAAGGTGCCTTTGATGCCGGACCTCCATCTCGCAAACGCTCGCGACCGAAGATCATGAACGTAGAGCCGTCGCAATGCGCTCGGATCGACGTAGCAGTCCTCAGCGTTCGCCACGATCGTGCTCGTCTAGAGCGCGGGAGGCTGCTCTTGACATCGGGCGTGGTTGGCGGGCCTTCAACCGCGCGAAGTAGTCGAGGCTTGAGGGCTTACTGGTGGCCGGCGTCGTGAACGTCCGCAAGATGTAAGCCGGTCGGCCGTGGTCGGTCACGACGAGTTCGCCCTCCCGCTCGATGATGGCTTTGAGCTTCGGGAACTTTGTCCTGAGTTCTCTAATAGTCGCCGTGATCACGCTGTGAATCATAGGTGATTCACAGCTGCCCCAGCAACTCTCGGCCATTCCAGCAGTCTCGACAGCGAAGCCAGAGCCAAGCTCAGCACAGATACGGGTCGACCTGCGGCAGTCCCTCTCCTGAGAGCGCTGGAAAGGGATCGCCGCATTTCGCCGCATCCACACCCACGTTCCGCAAGCCTTGGATGGCCGTCGATGCTGACCCTCCCTTGGACGTGCACCATCTCCAGGGCCAGGTCGATCTGCTGATCCGCGGTCAGCGGCTGCAAGTCGCAGCTCTACCGGGTGGACTGCGTCGAACTGTTCTCGCTGCTCACGACGACAGAAGAATCTGGCGCCAAGAGCGGAGGGCTCGCTGGTTGTTCCACTCGAGCAGTCCACCACTGCGGTCAGGGAGAGGCTCTTGAGAATTTTCATGGTGAAAAAAACGCGGCCTCTCGAGAACGTCCAACTGCCTGAAATGGCTGGCGGCTTTAGCGGGTGTGCCAGCACCAGACAGATACGTTGACCGTCTTGGTTCCTTTCGCGCATGATTCGCGACCAACGAGGGATCAAATCCCGAGGAGTCACGCCTACTTGCTACAAAGCCGAGCAGGCTTAACCGTTGACCCCTCACTAGGATCGACATGCGCCGATTGTTTGTGACGAGCCTTCTTCTTTGCGCCTCGCTCGCGTTCGCCCAAGACGACCTCCGAAAGACCAAGTCGACGAAGGACGCGGGCCTCGGGAAGAAGGAGAGCTCCGCGGCGCCGGACAAGTCTCTGGCCGGTGATCTGACGCGTAAGAAGGAAGAGGGCGGCAAGGCCGCTCCCGCTCTGCAATACGACCAGTTCCGCTTGGGCGTCGAAGTGCAGATGCGCTCCAAGCGCGAAGATCAGATCCGCGACTTGAAGAAGATCATTGAGATCTCCGGGCCGAAGGATCCGGAGATGCCCAGCCTGCGGTTCCGCTTGGGCGAGCTCTACTGGGAAGAGTCGAAGTACTTCTTCTTCGAGGCGAACCGCAAAGACGACGACCTGATCAATGCGATGAACCGCAAGGACAAGGCGGCTCAGGAGCGCGCGAAGCGGGAGAAGGAAGAGCTCTCTGCCCAGAGCAAGGAGTACGCAAAGTTCGCGACGGACGAGTACTCGGAGATCATCCAGAACTACAAGACGTTCGCCCGCACCGACGAGGTTCTGTACTTCCTGGGCCACAACCTGATGGAGATGGGCGAGGACCGAAAAGCGCTCGTCGCGTACAAGCGGCTCGTCGAGAAGTACCCCAAGAGCAAGTTCCTCCCCGACGCGCACCTGGCGTTCGGCGAGTACTACTTCAACAACTCGAAGGGTAAGCGGGACATGGTGGAGAAGGCCCTCGAGTCGTACAAGAAGGCCGCCAGCTACCCGGAGAATCAGGTCTACGGCTTCGCTCTGTACAAGCAGGGTTGGTGCTACTTCAACCTGTCCGAGTACCAGAAGGCGATGGACATGTATAAGGCCGTGGTCCTCTACGCGAAGTTCGCGGGAGAGAACGCGGTTGAGAAGGATCGGGGCAAGAGCGGCAAGGCCTCTCTCGTCCGTGAAGCGCGCAATGACTTTGTTCGCGCGTTCGCTCGATCCGGCGGCAGCCCCACCGAGGCCCGCGCCGAGTTCGGAAAGCTCACCGACAAGCCAGAAGATCGCTTCACGATGATGAAGCAGCTGGCGAACCTCTATTACGAAGACGGTAAGGATAAGGAAGCGGCGATCACGTTCAACACGTTGATCAAGGAGAAGCCGCTCTCACCGGAGGCCCCGGGCTTCCAAGGCAAGATCGTCGACTGCGTCTTGCGCGCCGGTAACAAGAAGATGACGGTGGATCAGGTCCGTCGCCTGGTGAAGGTGATGGACGACGTGATCAAGAGCAACCCCAAGCTGGACGACAAGGGGAAGAAGGCGCTGGAAGAGGCGCGCGATCTGTCTGAGCGCACCATCTCCAACTTGGCGGTCAATTGGCACAACGAAGCGAAGAAGACGCGCGACGAGGAGACGTTCGGCTTCGCCAACGAGGTCTACTCCGACTACCTCACGCTCTTCCCGGAGAATCCCAAGGCGGACGACCTGCGCTTTTTCTGGTCCGACCTGCTCTACGACAACCTTCAGAAGTACGAGAAGGCGGCGGAGGAATACACCAAGGTCTTCGCTGTCGACATCAAGCGGATGGAGGACAAGAAGAAGCCGGGCAAGTACCTGGTCAACGCCGCGCACACGGCGATCCTCGCTTACGACGAAGTGGTGAAGAAGGCGGAGGAGTCCGGGCAGATCAAGCCGGAAGCTTCGTCCGGCGACATCACCAAGAAGCGGAATATACCGGCGCAGAAGAAGAACCTGCTGGAGGCGTGCGAGCGCTACGTCAAGTACATCCCCAACGGCGAGAAGCGCGTGGAGATCGCGTTCAAGGCCGCCAAGATCTACTACGACTACAATTACCTGGACGAAGCGGTGAAGCGCTTCTCGGACATCGCGCTCAACTACCCGGAGCACAAGTTTGAGAACGGCGATCGCGCGGGCGAAGTGGCCGCGAACTTGGTGTTGGACTCGTACAACCTCCTCGGCGACTGGCAGAAGGTCAACGAGTGGGCGCGCAAGTTCTACAAGGAAGGGAAGCTCGCCTCCGGCAAGTTCCGCGACGAGCTCTCCCGCGTGATTGAGCAGTCCGCGTTCAAGCTGGTCAATCAGCTGGAAGCGAAGAAGGAGTTCGGCAAGGCCGCCGAAGCGTACATGTCCTTCGTGAACGAGTTCCCCAAGTCGGACCTCGCGGACGAGGCGCTCCACAACGCTTCCATCGACTTCTTCAACGCCAAGATGCTCGACAAGGCGATCGAGACGCGCAACCGGATCATCTCGCAGTACCCGAAGTCGCAGTTCGTGCCGGCGTCGATTTTTGCGAACGCGGAAGGGCAGGAGGCTATTGGTGACTTCGAGGAGGCCGCGGTTCAATACGAGAAGTACGTGACCGGCTATCAGCGCTCCCAGGCCGGAGGGGGCGCGCCGGTCGCGAAGCGCGGCAAGCCTTCGAAGAGGGGCAAGAGGGGGCCGGAGCCGAAGTCGGATTCCAAAGACAAGAAGGACGAGCAGATCTGGGAAGAGCCCAAGGCGCAGATCGCGCTCTACAACGCGGGCGTCTTCCGGGACGGTCTGGGGCAATACCGTCAGGCGCAGCGCAACCGCGAACTCTACTTGGAGCTGTGGCCGGAGTCGAAAGACGCGGAGGCGGTGTTCCTCTCGATCGCGGATCTCTACGAGAAGAACCAGCAGTACGGAAAGGCCACCAAGCAGCTGGAGGATTACGAGCGGCAGTACATGCGTGATCCGAACAAGGTGCTGATGGCGGAAGGGCGCATCGCGAACCTCTTCGAGAACAAGATGAAGAAGGGGAAGGACGCGCAGCGAATCAACGACCGCATCCTCAAGTACTACGAGAAGCTCAACTCTCGGCAGAAGAAGTCCCTCGACCCGGCGGCGCTCGATGCCGTGGCGCATGCGCACTACCTGTCCAACGAGGTGGAGTACCGGCACTACTTGGGGCTGAAGCTGAGGTGGACCCAGGTCAACGCGATCGCCAAGTTCAAGAACAGCGTTCAGGAGAAGGCCCCTGCGATGAAGCAGATCGAGCGGATCTACACCGCGACGGTCGCGCTCAAGTCGGCGGACCCGGCGATCTGCGCGCTCTACCGAATGGGCATGGCGTCTCACAACTTCGCCGACTCGCTGATCAACTTGAAGATGCCGCGCGGGGTGCCGCCGGAGATCGAGTCGGAGCTGCGCGCGCAGTTCGGGCAACAGGCGCAGGCGCCGCAGAACCACGCGGCGGAGCTCTTCGCGGCGGCGGTGCAGAAGCGCAACGAGCTGGATGTCGCCAACGAGTGCAGCAAGAGCGCGCTCAAGCTGCTGCGTGAGCAGTACCGTCCGGAGCAGTTCCCGAAGATGAATGAAGAGGCGGCGGAGATTAAGCTCGCGACCAAGACGCAGGCGATCGGGGCGGATGCGCTCTCCACCATTCAGCCCCTTCCGGTCGTCTCCGCGAGTCAGGCGGCAGAGAACCGACAGAAAGCGCGCGACCTCAAGGATGACTTCAAGGATCTGAAGAACAAGAAGGGTCCACCGCCGGACGAAAACGACCAAGGCCTGGGTGACGGCGACGAAGAGCCTAAGAACCCGAGGTCGGCGAAAGCCTCCGGCAGCGAAGAGCCGATCGAGCCCGAACTCTAATGACCATGTCACCACTCCGAATTGCGTTTACCGTTCTCACCGCCGCAATCTCCGCGGTTGGCTGCGCGTCGTCGACTGCTGCTTCGCGCGGGGTTGAAGTCGAAGGGCCCGGCGTCTCCGAGACAGAGGCCGCGGACTCCACCCAGCCCGCCTCCGGCAAGCCTGGCACTCCCGCGCCGGCGCAACAGCCTCAGATCTCCAGCCGCGCCAAGCTGTTGTTTGAAGACGCGGTGAAGTCGATGGAGGGAATGAAGAAGGGCAAAAACATCGACCTCGCCGCGGTGGAGCGGAAGTTCCAGGCGGCGTCGGAAGCGGACACGAAGCTGGCGGAGGCCGACTACAACCTGGGCGTGCTCGCGGAGCGGCGCGGAAAGAAGGACGAGGCGATCGCCTTCTACAAATCCGCCCTGCGCAAGAAGCCTTCGCTCACGCAGGCCGCCGAGAATCTCGCGGTCATGGCGCAGAACGGCGGGGACGTCGCGGGTGCGGTGGGGATCTATCAGCAGGTTTTGGAGAATTATCCGGACGACGCTTCCAGCCGCGCGCGCTTGGCCGAAATCTACCGGCAGAGCAACGAGCACGAACGCGCCCTGGAGTACGCGCGGGGCGCGCTGGTTCGCGATCCAAAGAACATCACTGCGTACAAAGTGATGATGCACTCGTATCTGGACCGCAAACAGTTGGCGATGGCCCGGCTCGTCGCCCTGCGCGCTATGAAGATCGACGAGAACGATCCGGAACTCTACTTCGCTCTGGGACAGATTCTCTTCAAAGAGGGCGAGCCGCAGAAGGCGCGCAGCCAGTTCCTCAAGGCCGTTGAAGCACGACCGGATTTCCAGCCCGCGCAGGCCATGCTCGCGAAGATGGCGTTGGAGGCAGAAGACTTCCCGGGTGCCGAAGAGCATCTGCGCAAGCTGCTGCAGGCGGATGGGCGGAGCGCGGATCTGCACCTCAACCTGGGCATCGCCTACAAGGGCATGGGCCAGTTCGATAAGGCGATGGTCGAGTACGAGAACGCGGAGAAGATCAACCCGGACCTCGCCGCGATCTATCTGAACCGCGGGATCATCCTACAGCGTCACAAGAACGCGCCGGAGCGCGCCATTGAGCTGTACCGCAAGTACATCGCCATGAAGGGCGGCGAGGGTGCGACGGACGGTGAAGGCGTGATGGGTTTGATGCGCGAGGCCGAAGCCACCCTCGCTGCGCGTGAAGAGGAGAAGCGCGCAGTGGAAGAGGCGGAGCGGATGGAGAAGGCGGCCAAGCAACAGGAGCGGATGCTCAAGGACGCGGAGGCCAAGGACAAGAAGGGTGCTGCGCCGGGTGCGAAGGAAACCCCGAACGACAACGGGGACTTGGACCAGCTCGAGAACAAGCCGAAGAAGGCCGCTCCGGCCCCGGCTGCCCCAAAGGCTGCGCCGAAAACCCCTGCAGAACCTACAGACGAGCCTGGCGAAGGTCTCTAGTAGGTCTGCTCTGACACCCTGGTATCACTCGTACGGTTGCCTGGTTGTGGAACCCCCGTCAGGTTTCGGTGTCAGAGGCTGGGTAGCTGGATGGATGCGCATTGGGCTGTGTAGGATGCTGCCTCTGACGTTGAGCGTTCTTGGATTGGAGAGTCGAGTTCCATGAAGAAGCTGATCCTTTCAGTGGTGCTTCTGGGGTCTTCTGTCGCGCTCGCTCAGGACGACAAGAACGCGGGTGGCGGCGGCGACGGAAACGTCCGGTTCAGCAAGACCACTACGATTAATTTCGAAGACGACACGATCGAGGGCGACCTCACCCGGC
>JBQTKE010000766.1:0-8852 GCA_052386435.1 Myxococcaceae bacterium | reverse complement strand
GGCCTCTTCTTCGCGCGCTGCCGAATGGGCGGGTTGGCCGAACAGGCCAAGGCCTTCCGCAAGCGCAACCTGCGTCCCTGCCGCTTCTGTGATCACGCGACCAACGACGCCCTCTCGCCACTGGCGGCGGCCGTGGCAACACGCGCGACCGGCAACGCCGTGGTCCGCGTGGAACAGTTCGTCCTCAAAGGCTCACTCCGCTCCGAGGCCGCACAGTACTTCGCGCTCAAGAACGCGCTGGTCATCGAGCTGAGCGATCCCACCGAGGTCCGAAAAGCGCTCAACCAACTGAAGGGGTCAGGCTTTACACTCTTACACTCTGAAGTTTCTACAGAGGGTAAGAGTGTAAAGCCTGACCCCGAAGCGGTTGCTCTCGCGCTGCCGCAAGGGACGCTCCAGTTGTTCGTCTCCGGAAAGCACTTCGTGGCTGCGAATGATCCCGCCGTCGCCGCGCAGCTTCTGGAACAACTCAAGGAGGAGCCTCAAGCGATGGCGCACTCCGCGGAGTGGGCGATCGATCCCAGCCGGATCACGCAGGCGTTCTCGCAGGTCTCTCTGCTGGACGTCATGGGCTCACGCGAGCTGGCCGGCCTTTTCGCCGTGGGCACCGAGCTCGGGCCACTCTTCGGCGAGAGCAAAGTCGTGAGCGGGACCGCGGACAAGAACGGCGAGGGGTATCGCTGGTCCTCGACCTGGCAGCTCAAACCGCCGCGCGTTCCGTAGCGAAAGAGTCCTGATATAGGTGCCGCCTGTATGGACGGCACTCCCGAACGAGATCCTTTGCGCGCGCGGCTGCAGAAGCTGGAACGACAAGCCGAGCTCGGTGGTGGGCAGGAACGCATCGACAAGCAGCACGAAGCGGGGAAGCTCACCGCGCGCGAGCGCATTGATCTGCTCCTCGATCCCGGCAGCTTCAGCGAGCTGGACAAGTTCGTCACCCACCGCGCTGTCGACTTCGGGATGGCGGACAAGAAGATCCTCGGCGACGGCGTGGTCACCGGTTACGGCACCATCGAAGGACGCCGGGCCTTCGTCTTCGCGCAGGACTTCACCGGGTTCGGTGGATCTCTCTCTGGCGCGTACGCGCAGAAGATCTGCAAGATCATGGAAATGGCTACCCGCGTGGGTGCGCCGGTGATTGGGCTCAACGACTCCGGCGGCGCGCGCATTCAAGAAGGCGTGGAGAGCCTGGCCGGCTACGCGGACATCTTCCTGCGCAACACGCTCGCGTCCGGCGTGGTGCCGCAGATCAGCTTGATTCTCGGTCCCTGCGCGGGCGGCGCCGTCTACTCCCCCGCGATCACCGACTTCATCGTGATGGCCAAGGACACGTCGTACATGTTCATCACCGGGCCGGACGTGATCAAAACCGTCACCCATGAAGAGGTCTCGAAAGAGAACCTGGGCGGCGCGTTGGCGCACAACCAGCGCTCAGGCGTCGCGCACTTCGCCGCGGAGACCGAACAGTCCGCGATCGTCCTCACCCGCGAGCTCCTCTCGTATCTGCCCTCGAACAACGCGGAGGATCCACCGGCAGTGCCGTGCGACGACGATCCGTTCCGTGTTGAGGAATCGCTCAAGACGATCGTCCCGGCGAACCCGAACAAGCCGTACGACATCAAGGAGATCATCCGCGCGGTCGTCGACTCCAAGCACTTCTTCGAGGTCCAGGAGCACTACGCCAAGAACATCGTCGTCGGATTCGCGCGGCTCAACGGCCGCTCCGTGGGCATCGTCGCCAACCAGCCCGCCGTCCTCGCTGGATGCCTGGACATCGACGCGTCGGTGAAGGCCGCGCGCTTCGTGCGCTTCTGTGATTGCTTCAACATCCCGCTGATCACCCTGGTCGATGTCCCAGGATTCTTGCCCGGCACGCACCAGGAATGGGGCGGGATCATCAAGCACGGCGCCAAGCTGCTCTACGCGTACGCGGAAGCGACCGTGCCGAAGCTCACGTTGATCACGCGCAAGGCCTACGGCGGCGCTTACGACGTCATGGCGTCCAAGCACATCCGCGCGGACATCAACTACGCGTACCCCACCGCGGAGATCGCGGTGATGGGTCCCGAAGGCGCCGTGAACATCATCTTCCGCAACGAGCTCGCCGCGGCGAAGGACGTCACCGCGGAGCGCGCGCGGTTGGTGAATGACTACCGGGAGAAGTTCGCGAACCCGTTCAAGGCCGCGGAGCTGGGCTACATCGACGAGGTCATCGCGCCGGAGCACACTCGCGCCAAATTGATCCGCGCGCTGGAGATGCTCAAAGACACGCGCCAGGAGAACCTGCCGCGCAAGCACGGAAACATCCCGCTGTAGTGGGAATAGCAGCGACGCTACGGAATCAAGCTCTACGCCACCAACCCCGACGCGGGTCCTCATCCCGCAGCTGTGAGCTGAGGGCGAACGACGACGCGTACTCGCCCCGACGGTCAGCCGTGACGAGCGCGCGCGCGTCAAGGCTCGGCTTCCCACTCTGTGGCAGAGGGCCAAGTCCCACTAGGGATTCACCTGGTTGGGCCCTCCTTTGACCCCTTTTGCAGGTTTGCGCATTGTGGGCGGGTGACGAAGCAACGGCTGATTGTCTTCTGTTCCGAGATCGAAGCGGATCTCGACCGGGTCCGGCGCGCGCTGGCGGACTCGGAGGACCAGCGGACCGAGGGGGCGCAGCTCGCACGGACCAAGACCCCGCAGGGTCTGGCCGACGCGGGATGGATGGCTGTTGCCGTTCACTTCGCGGAGTCCGAACGTTCCGGGGAGATCGTCCCTGGGGAGCTGGAGGCGATCACCCGTCTGTTCGCGCGCGTGCTCAAAGACGGCGCGGTGGGCGTGCTGGTTCATCCCGCGGGCGGTCAGGCGCGGGCCAGCTACTGCTCGCCGGGAATGTTCCCGCGCGCCACCGACGGCGACAGCTTTCACGTGATTCGTCAGGCCGCGTCCTGGTTGGAAGCGGACGCGGATTCCATGGTTCGGTACTTCAACGCCCCCGCGCAGAAGAACGACCTTGCGCAGGCGGTGGACCTCTCCGCCCTCTTTATGCTCGAGGAGCCCTCTGCTCCCGCCGGACTGGACGAGGACGATCGGTTCGTGGAGGCGAAGCTGAAGAGCGCCCACGAGCTGATGCAGAGGTATCTCGGCAACCGGAAGTAACTTCAGGCTCAGGTCAAGTCTTGTACATGGCGCCTACTCACCGGCTGACCACGACGTTGGTCCGCGAAGGCCATCACACCTTCGTGTATGTCCCGAGCACGCTCGTTCAGACGCGCGAGAAGATCCGCGTCCGCGGGACCCTGAACGGCCACACCTTTGCGACCTCCGCCTCGCCGTTCCGCGAGGAAGAGCACTTGATCACGCTCAACCCCGGAATGCGCGATCGCATGGGGCTGGTCGGTGGTGAAAAGGTAGAGCTCACCTTCACGCTGGAGGAGCCGCCCTCACCGCTGCTACGCCTTCCTCCTGATGTTCGTGAAGCGATCGAGTCAACAGCGGGCGCGGTCGACGCGTTCGCCAAGATGTCGCAAGCGCACCGGCTCCAGTACGTCGCGCTGATCGAGCTGCAGAAAGACGAGCCGCGCTCTCAACGCATCGCCAGCGCTGTGTCAATGATTCTAGCTGGAAGAGATCCGTTCGAGCTCCGCCGATCGCAGCGTCCTTAGCGGATGCTGACCTCTTACGATGACGCGCGGGGCGTTAGGGTCGAATGACAGACCTTCGCCCAAACCGAACGTGAGCCGGTAGATCCTCTGGAACGCTGTGTTAAACGGGCGCCCATGCCGAAGATCCGGAAGGTCTTGATCGCGAACCGCGGGGAGATCGCGCTGCGGGTGATGCGCACGTGCAAGGACATGGGGATCGCCACGGTGGCGGTCTTCTCCGAAGCGGACCGCTCCGCCCCTCATGTTCGCGCCGCTGAACAAGCGATCTGCGTTGGACCGCCGCCTTCGCGCGAGAGCTACCTCGTCCAGGAGAACATCCTCGCCGCGGCGAAGAAGACCGGCGCGGACGCCATTCACCCGGGCTACGGATTTCTCTCCGAGAACGCTTCGTTCGTTCGCGCGTGCGAGAAGGCAGGTCTGACCTTCATCGGTCCTCCCGCGAGCGCGATGGACGCGATGGGTGAGAAGACTCGCGCTCGCACCAACATGATCAAGGCGGGCGTGGCGGTGGTCCCGGGGACGCCTGACCCCATCGCGACGCTCGAGGAAGCCCGCGCGCTGGCGGAGAAGTTCGGCTACCCGGTGATGCTTAAGGCCGCGGGCGGTGGCGGTGGCAAGGGCATGCGCAAGGTGGAGGCAGGAAAGGACTTCGACTCCGCGTGGCGCTCCGCCAAGAGCGAAGCGATGAGCAGCTTCGGCAACGACGCGGTCTATCTGGAGAAGTACCTGGACAAGCCGCACCACGTGGAGCTGCAGATCTTCGCGGACACGCACGGCAACTGCATTCACCTCAATGAGCGAGAGTGCTCCGCGCAGCGCCGTCACCAGAAGGTCGTGGAAGAGACGCCCTCCCCCATCCTCACTCCCGCCCTGCGCGAACAGATGGGCGCGATGGCGGTGAAGGCGGCGAAGGCCGTGGGCTACGTGGGCGCGGGGACCGTGGAGTGCTTGGTCGACTCGCAGCGCAACTTCTACTTCCTGGAGATGAACACGCGGCTCCAAGTCGAGCACCCGGTCACCGAATGGGTCACGGGGATTGATCTGGTGCAGTGGCAGATCCGCATCGCACAGGGCGAAAAATTGCCGATGGTGGAGACACCCGCGCCGCGTGGCCACTCGATTGAAGTGCGCATCTACGCCGAAGACCCCGCTCAGAACTTCATGCCGTCGCCCGGGAAGATTCAGCTCCTGCGCACACCTGGCGGCCCCAACGTTCGCGACGACTCCGGCGTGTACACCGGATACACCGTGCCGAACTTCTACGATCCCATGATCAGCAAACTCTCCGTGTGGGGGAGCAACCGCGCCGAAGCCATCGCTCGAGCGCGCCGCGCGGTTTCCGAGTACGTCGTCAAAGGCATCACCACCAACATCAGCTACCTCGACGGAATTCTTTCTCACCCGGAGTTCGCTGGGGGCGATTACGACACCAGCTTCTTGGTCCGCGAGCACACCAAGCTCCTGGGCGCGACAGAACCTCATCTGCGGGAAGTGGCGGTGTTTGCGTCCGTGGTCTTCGCTCACCACCGAGATCAAAAGCGAGCCAAGAGCCTCCCCGGCTCAGCGGCGACGTCCACTGGCGGCACTTCGAACTGGCGGCGCGCCGGCTTGAAGAACGCGCTGCGCAGAACATGAGAGAAACCTTGCGCTACTTCACGACGCTGAAGGGACAGAAGGACCGGGAGCCAGTGGACATCGAGCCACGGGAGAACGGCCGTTACGCGCTCACCTATCAAGGCAAGCGCCACGAGATCGACGCGCTGGCGCTGGGAGGCGGCGCGGTGTCGCTCATCGTCGACGGTGAGTCCTACGGCGTGGAGCTCGACGAAGCAGGCGACGAGGTGATCGTCTCGGTGCGTGGCCACGTCACCCGCGTGGACGTCGCGGACGAGCGGAGACTGCGCTTGCGAGCAGCGGCAGCGTCTTTCACGGTGGAAGGCAAGCAGATGGTGAGCGCCCCCATGCCGGGGAAAGTCGTGAAGGTGCTGGTGAAGGTCGGCGACGAGGTGAAGGAAGGACAGGGGCTGATCGTGGTCGAAGCGATGAAGATGGAGAACGAGCTGAAGAGCCCGAAGGCGGGCAAGGTGGTGGAGCTGCACGCCAAGGAGGGCACCACTGTGGAGCTCAACGCCAAGCTGGTCGCGGTCGAATAGCCATGTCTGATTGGAAGAGCGCTCGGAACCGCTGGCTGCAGACGTACGAGAAGTCGAAGGCGAAGACCCCGGAGCAGAAGCCGCGCTTCGTCACCTCCAGCGAGACGGAGATCGCGCCCATCTACGGTCCTGACTCGACCCCCGAGTCGGCGTACTTGGAGAAGCTGGGTTTCCCTGGCGAGTACCCGTTCACGCGCGGCGTGCAGACCACGATGTTCCGCGGGCGCTACTGGACGATGCGGCAGTACGCCGGCTTCGGCAGCGCGGAGGACGCGAACCAGCGCTACCACTACCTGCTGCAGTCAGGGCAGACCGGCCTGTCCGTGGCGTTCGATCTCCCCACCCAGATGGGGCGCGACGCGGATCACGCGCGGGCAATCGGCGAGGTTGGAAAAGTAGGCGTGTCGATCAGCTCGCTCAAGGACATGGAGACCCTGATGAAGGGAATCCCCTTGGGCGAAGTCTCCACGTCCATGACCATCAACGCGACCGCGCCGATTCTGCTCTGCCTTTACGCAGCGGTGGGCGAGCGCAACGGCGTGGTGCTGGAGGCGCTCTCCGGCACCGTTCAGAACGACATCCTCAAGGAGTACATGGCGCGCGGCACGTACGTGTATCCGCCGGGCCCGTCGCTGCGGCTGATCACCAACCTCTTCGCCTTCTGCGCGAAGAAAGTGCCCAAGTGGAATCCAATCTCGATCAGCGGGTACCACATCCGCGAGGCGGGCTCGACGGCGGCGCAGGAGATCGCGTTCACGCTGGGCGATGGGATCGCGTACGTCGAAGCCGCCCTCAAGGCGGGGCTCGCGGTCGACGCGTTCGCGGGGCGGCTCTCCTTCTTTTTCAACGTCCACAACAACGTCCTCGAGGAAGTGGCCAAGTTCCGAGCGGCGCGACGGCTCTGGGCGAAGATCATGAAAGAGCGGTTCAAGGCGAAGGATCCGCGCTCGATGATGCTGCGGGTCCACGCGCAGACCGCCGGCTCCACGCTCACCGCCCAGCAACCGGACAACAACGTCGTTCGCGTCTCGCTGCAGGCACTGGCCGCGGTCATGGGTGGATGCCAATCGCTTCACACCAACTCGCGCGATGAAGCGCTGGCTCTGCCTACTGAAGACGCGGCGCGGTTGGCCTTGCGGACGCAGCAGATCATCGCGCACGAATCCGGTGTAGCCGACTTCATTGATCCGCTCGGTGGCTCGTACGCGCTGGAGCATCTGACGGACGAGCTGACCGCGAAAGCCGAGGCGTACCTCACCAAGATTGATGATCTGGGCGGGATGGTCGCCGCGATCGAGAAGGGCTATCCGCAGCAGGAGATTCAGGACGCCGCGTACACCGCGCAGCGCGAGTTGGAAGAGAAGCGCGCGATCGTTATCGGCGTGAACAAGTACCAGGTGAAGGAGTCACCTCCGACCGGGCTGCTGCGCGTTGATGACACCGTGGGACGGATTCAAGTCGAACGGCTGGCCGCGTTGAGGAAAGAGCGCGACAACGCCGCTGTTCAGCGAACGGTCGGCGCACTGCGCGACGGCGCCAAGCGCGCGGATGAAAATCTCATCCCTCTGATCCTCGATGCGGTGAAGACCTACGCCACCTTGGGCGAGATCTCCGACGCGCTCCGCGATGTATTCGGCGAGCATCAGGAGCACGTGGTGCTTTGATTCGGCGCTCGGCCATATGACTTTCATGGCACTTTGTTGACCTTGAGCTTGGTTTGGTCGACGCATCGATAATGACGGGATGTCGTTCCTTTCGATGTAAGCCGCTCAGCGAGAGTCGCGCTGGTGCGGACTTCCAGGACGGCGCGGTAGCCTTCGGACTCCGCGTATGGAACCTGCCGAGCCGCAGTCCGTCTTCATTCGCAACGCCTCCGGCCAAGTCTGGGGACCCGTCGCCTTGGCCAATGTCGAGGAGCTCTTCGAGACGGGCCAGGTCGCGGCTCCGGTCGAGGTCTCCCAAGACGGCGTGACCTATGTCGAACCAGGCCGCATGCCTGAGGTTCGCGGGGCGTTTCCTCGAGAAACCTGGGGATCCGTCGAAGCGCCCGCCGAGAAGTCGCCTCCTGCCACACCTCCACCTGCAACCGCCCCCATGGCCGGTCCGGGCGCCATGGCCGCCGCAGCGGCTCGAGCAGCCCGCTCCACCGCACCGAACCGTGCCGCTGCTCCTCCGGGCAAACCGGTGGCGCCTGCTGCCAACCCGACTGCAGCCGCCGCCAAGCCGCTTGCCCCGGCGGCCACCGCGGCGCCTCCCTCTTCGCAGACGGGTGAGGGCGCACCGGCTCACGTCCCGGTTCACGTCGTCGAAAAGGATCCGCCCCCTGCCTCGGGCGAGTTGGGGCAGCTCTCGTCGATCCGCCTCTATTACCTGGCCGTGTCGTCGGATCAGTCCGGCCTGCTCTCGTTCAAGCTGCCGGACCGGACGATCGAGGTGCACTTCCGCAAGGGCAACCCGGAGTACGTCAGCTCCAACCACCCGGACGATTCGCTGCAGCAGTTCCTGCGGAACCAAGCGAACGTCTCCGCGGCGCAGCTGGAGACCGCGCAGGGCTGTCTCGAGAAGTTCGGCGGAGATCTGATCGCGGCGCTCTTCGGCTTGCGCATTCTCAACCCCGGCACCGCCTTCGTGCAATTGGCGCAACGTGCGACGGGCATGCTGCTCAAGGCGCTGATCGCGGAGCGCGGCTCCTTCACCTACGAGCTGAAAGAGCTCCCCGCGGCGAAGGCGATGCCCCTGGGCAATCGGTGGGCTGTTCTCTCCGAGCAGGTTCGCCGCATTCCTGTGGGCGAAATGAAGCGCCGGCTCCACGATTCGATGGACCTGCCGCTCATGAAGTCGGGCGGAAGAGTCCCGGCTTCGGATCTTCGACTCACTCCGCAAGAGACCCGCGGTCTCGCGCTCGTCGATGGATTGCGATCGCTGAACCAGCTCGCGAAGGATCTGCCGGCGGAAGCGGATACGTTCGCGCGGCTCGCCTTCTATCTGCGCGAGCTGGAGCTTCTTTCCTTCGCCGCGCTTCGCGCGTCGGGCCCCAAGGTTCCGC
>JBQTKE010000765.1:0-4175 GCA_052386435.1 Myxococcaceae bacterium | reverse complement strand
GGAGGCAATCGAGCGCGAAAACAACCGGCCTCCGAAGCTTGCATCCTCAAAGGCGGAGGACCCGTCGCTTCACCGGCAGGCAGTCGTGGCACAAGGGGTCGAGGCGTACCACCGACTGTTTCGCTTTTCGCCGCCCGCTTCGCGCGCCGCGTTCGAGGAGGACCTCGCCTGGAGTAGCGCCCCGGAGGCACACGCTGTCGGCTGAGCGATTCGCGCCGCCGGCTACGAAGACTTCGTCGCTGCCCTCGATCCCAAACGCCAGAAGTGAACGCTGTCGGCGACTACCAGAAGTCCTGCTTCCGCATTGCCTTCTTTTCGCCGCCCTGCTTCTTCCCTTCAATCCGCCGCTTCTGCGATCCGCGCGTTTTCGGCCTTGCAGGCCATGGCCGCTCGACACGCGCGCCGGACGTAAAAGCACGACCCTCGACGGTTCAGCCTGAAAGCGAATTACCGAGTCAGGCGCGAGGACGGGATCGACTGAACGACCTGCTTGAGCGCCGCGCGGAGGTCAGCGACCGACGTCTGTCGCGGTTCCAGCGCCATCAGGACCGCGGACTCCGCGGGATCCATCTCCTGACCGTCTTCCTCGTCGTCCAGGCTCGCGGACGAGACGCGCCCCTCGCTCGCCAGCTCCGCCAGCTGCTGCGCGAGCACCATGGCCTCGTGGCGCTCCATCTCCAGCGACTTGACCTCGCTGAGGAGCGACGCCAGCTGCGCCCACTTCATCTCCAGCTGCTCTTCCGCGTGCGCCAGACGGTCCAACGCGTCCGCCGCCACTTCCGCGGTGTGCGTGAGGACCCGGCGAGCGTTCTCCACTTCACGCTTGACCCGCGCATCGTCCGCAAGAGCGGCGTTCGCCTGCGCTTTCAGCGTGTGAAGCAAGGTACTTAGAGGGGCATTTTGATCAACCGAGCGTGAACCAGACGACTCTCCTGGCACGGGAGAAGACTCCTCAAACTCGGCTCCACTGACGCTGAACCCGTTCTTCAAGGCTCCCGGCCCCCAATCGGATTTCTTTAGTGAATTAGAGATCTTAGATGCTGTTTCCAAACACGGACGAAGAGGTGTTTTCGTACACCCGGCGACCAAACGCGTCAATGAACCTGTTCAAATTTTTATTCTGGACACCTGTCCCTACAATGGGGCATACTCTTGCCTTCTGATAAATTTTTGTGCGGCGTGTAGAAGATTCGTCTAGGTTCTCCCTCGAGGGCTTTCACCCCCGGGAGAGCTTGAGGATGAAGAACGCATTCCACGTCAATCTTCCCAAGGTCAATCCGAAGCTGAAGTCCGCCGTTTCCGCTCTGGTGTCACCGCCAAACGGTGCTCAGGGAGCGGGCCACGGCAATGGCATTGGGGAAGGCGCAGACCACGAGGCTCGCGTGCAGCTCAATTCGCGCCGACCGACCATTCCCGCCGCGCCGGTGCTGAAGTTCAACCCCGCGCGCGGCATGACCCAACCCATCAACGAAGCCCACCGGGCTTGGTTCGAGATGCTCGGCGAGCTGGAGGGCCACGTGAACCGCGCGGCCCAAGCGCGCAGCCGGCTTCGAGGCGATGGCGATGCAGCCAAGGCTCTGCTGGCGAAGACGACCAACGAAGCCGTCGAGGCGCTGCATCAGCTGGCGACGGTGGAGAAGCAGCTCCACGACCGGAGCAACGCTCTCAACTCGCTGCTCAGCGAAATTGAGCAGCTGCGCGACACCCGCTCCAACGCGCTGAGCCTGGCGCGCCGGTTGGCGCGGATCGATCGCCGCACCTTCGCCTAGCGCGCCGCCTAGCGCGCCGCTTTTCGCTTGACCTTGAGCGGTTGGACACTTTGTGCCCTTGGGGTGCGAGTCGATGTCCCCGTCTCTGCCGCGTGCGGTTTCCAGTCACTGGCACGTTACGAGTCCCCACAATCATTGTTTCGTCCAACCTGCACCCCGGGCAAAGTGCGCGGTCATGCCACGCCAAATCGCCGCTGTGGGTACGGTCTTGCTTCTCGTTGCGTTCGGGGCCGGGTGCATAGGTGAGCCACGGTTCGTTGACCCGGAGAAGTTGCGCGGCGACGACGAGCGAACCTCGTTCCCGGCGTCGTCCGTTCCGTCAACCCCCGGAAGCGAGGGCTCCGAGATCACCTCTTCCCCAACGGGCTCGAGTTCCGCCAACACTCCGGTGACCCCACTTCCCGGTGGCCGCGTCGACGGCGTGCTGTGGCGCGTGACCGCTCGGGAGCGAGGGCTGGACGGCTTCAAGCTCAACGCGACGGAGCTGCGCCCCAACGGAGAGATTGCGCTCGCGGCGACCGGTGCGCTGACCGCGAACGATCCTCCGGGGGCCTTCGTCGGCGGCAACTACCACAACGGCGGGAGCTACCGCTACGGCATCACCACGTCGCCGGTGAAGGTGGTGCCCGGAGGTTTCGACAACGCCGTCCCGCACTTCGAAGTGGACACGCCGCCTGGCACTTGGGTGACGGTGAAGCTCTCCGCTCGCGTGAACGGCGCGTGGACCAAAGATTACGTGATGGGCGTCTGGGCCGCGGACGAGGGCACTGTGCGGCGCCACAGCGTGGACGGCCAAGGCGACACCAACGGCACCGTGGCCACGGACACTCTGGAGCTCACCGCGCAGGCAGACGCGCTGCGGCTGACGGCAGTGCTGCTCTCCAGCGGAACCGCCGTCCCCACGCTTCGAGCCGCGGGTGTTGCGGCCAAGCACAAAGCCGTGGATGGGGTGGCGCCCGACGCGAACCCGGCGCTGTGGAACGTGGAGCTGCCCGTTCCACAGAACTCCCAGATGCTCTATCCAGGTGGCGACGTCTGGTGCTCGCCCACCTCGGTGACGATGCTCTTGCGGTACTGGAGCGCGAAGCTAAACGTGCCCAATTGGGGTGAGCCCATCCCCACCGCCGCCGCGCGGACGCACGATTGGATCTACGGTGGAACCGGCAACTGGACCTTCAACATGGCGTATGCCGCTTCGCGCTCGGGCGGACGATTGAGCGCTTTCGCGACGCGGTTGTCCTCGGTCTCGCAGTTGGAGCCATTGATCAAGGCGGGCGTTCCGGTAGCGATCTCCATCCGCTATGGAGGGACCGTCGCTCCACCCGTGGGCGCGCCCGTGACTTCAGTCGCCGGCCACTTGCTGGTGGTTCGCGGGATCGACGCCGCCGGAAACGTCATCGTCAACGACCCGGCCTTCGGAAGCGACGCTGCGGTTCGGGTCGTCTACTCGCGAGCGGACGTCCAACGCATCTGGCAGGTCTCCGACGGGCTCACCTACGTCGTTCATCCCGCAGAGCTGACGCTGCCGGCGGATCCGTTGGGCGCATACTGAGCAGAAACTTGCTCATCTCAGTCCTAAAAGTGACACGACCCGCCTTGCGCCATGTCCTGTGACGTCAGAGTGCCGAGCGTCCGTTGGCTGTCGTACGCCCTGAACAGTGAGCAACTTTTGGCCACTTTACCTACCTTGACGTCCATGCCTTGCGGCGGCTAGGAACCGCCCCGGTCAAGACCCGGGAGGGGCCTATGCAACGCGTGTATCCAGAGACGGTCGTTCACGCGATCGATTCGCACCGCGGAGTCACCGAGCGAGGGTTCACGTTCACCGGCTCGGACGGCGTTGAAACGTTCTTCAGCTTCGACCAGCTGCGTGCCGAGGCGATCAAGCGCGCCCATCACTTGCGCAAGCTGGGGCTCAAGAAGGGCGACCGCTTGGCGATGGTCATCCCGGACGGCTTGGACTTCGTGCCGACCTTCTTGGGCGCGCTCTGGGCGGGCGTCATCCCGGTGCCGCTTTACCCTCCCCTCTCTTTGGGGAAGCTAGACAGCTACCTGGAGACCCTGGTCAACATCATGCGCAAGGCGGAGCCGACCGTGCTCTGCACCAGCGCCAAGGTGAAGCAGATCCTCTGGGCCGTCGTCGGCAAGATTCCCTCACTCCAGCACGTCATCTCCGCGGACGAGCTCGCGGCGGACGCGCCGGAGGCATTGCAGACGCCCGAGTCGGTGAGCGGCGACGACACCGCGTTTCTCCAGTTCACCAGCGGCAGCACGTCGTCCCCCAAGGGGGTCGTGGTCACCCATTCGTCGCTGCGCGCCAATGCCTGGGCGATCATGCACGACGGGCTGAACATGCAGCCCCAGGACTCCGGCGTGAGCTGGCTGCCGCTCTACCACGACATGGGG
>JBQTKE010000764.1:0-9398 GCA_052386435.1 Myxococcaceae bacterium | reverse complement strand
ACTTCCGCGTCGACGTGGAGGCGGTGCGTTTGGAGGTCACGCGGCTGCTCAACCACGAGGCGAAGTCGCTGTGGAACGGGCGCGTTCAGACCGTCGCGATCACCAACAGCACCGACAAGACGATGTTGCTTCGGGTGCTCGCCAGCGCGTCTGATCCGGACACGCTCTTCGATCTGCGCTGCATGATCCGCGAAAAGTTGATCGCGTTCTTAAGCGGCACGCCGCAGTGGCTGCCCGTGGTGCGCAGCGAAGCGCAACCCGTGCCCACGCTCATTGCGGGAAAACCCGTGGAGAAATCAGGCCAGGCTTGATACCCAACCGGCCAAGTTGAATAGTCCGCGCGCGGTTGCGTCGAGACCGCGCCTTTAGTCGGGAACCGGGCCGGTAACGGGGAGAGCTCACGTGATGATGAAGCACTGTATGCGCGGCCTTGCGCTCTTGGCCGTGGTCGCCGCCTACGCGGCTGTTGCGCAGGAACGCGGCCGAACCGACGGTCCGGAAGGCTCTGAATACGGCAAGGGTGGTTACCGCCGGGCCTCGGGCAGTGGGCGCTTCTCCTTCGGGCTGAATTTCGGCGCCGCGCTGGGAAACTCCCCACCGCTCAGTGGCGCTGGCACCGGCAGAGTTCCGCTCATGGTGGGCGGCACGCTGTCTTTCTGGGGCGACGACTGGTTCGTGCTGGACCTGGACGGCGCTTACAACTTCAACCAGCAGCGCGTACACCTGAACATTGGTCCGCGTTTCCGCACCGGCTTCTGGCCAGTCAGTCTCTGGGCTGGGCTGAAGGCGGGTCCGACGATCACTCAGTTTGAGGGCGTGCGCTTCGCGCTGACTCCGACGGTGGGCGCGGACATCGTCTTCGACAACGGGATCCTGGCCGGGATTGGGTACGCCTTCGACATCGTGTTCGCGGGCGAGCACTCGCACCGCATCTACATGAACGTCGGGTACAGGTTCTGACCATGATCGCCTCCGTGATTTTGGCCGCGGCGCTCGCGCAGGGCCCGTCGATGTCCGATGCGCGCGGGAACGCGCCGTCGCCGCCGTTTCCCACCGGCAAGACCCAGACGGTGAACATCGTGAAGTGGGATGCGAACCAGCTCCCCAAGATCTACGAGCGGTCGGATCAACTTCCGCTCACGGACGAAGAGGTCACCAAGCTCTCCAAGGAAGGCTTCGATCCTCCAGACCTGGTGAAGATGATCGAAGAGCGCCGCTGCGCGTGTGACGCGTCGGCGGACGGACTGGTGAAGCTCAAGCGCGCGGGTGTGCACAAGGACGTGATTCGCGCGATCTCGCTGCACGGACTTCGACCCAATCGATCGCTCTACCTCGACGTGATGTTGGACTTCGTGGGGGAGAGCACCACCGCGCGCGAGGCGTTTCTCTACTTCTTCGTCGATGACGGCGGCGTCACCCGCGTCTTCATGGCGAACCTGGCGGAGCTGCTGGGGACGCGTCGTGCTCACGAGGAGATGGTCGACAAGAGCGACATTCTTCTCGCCAGAACCGTGCGCCGCATTCGATTGCCGGGTGAAGTGGCGCTCAAGACGTACGGCAAGCACCAAGTTCTTGTCGCGGCGTCGGCCAGCCCCACGCTCACGCACCCTAGTCAGCTCAACGACAATGAGATGAAGAACGCGCAGAGCTTCACCTTCGAATACCCGCGCGTGTCACTCCTGAATGTCTGTCGCCTCAACGCTGGTTACAAGCGCGACGCGGTCCTCGCCTACAAGTGGAACTTCGTCGGCAGCCACTTCGAATGTGAGTGGAACTAACTTTGAAAACCTCTCTGGAACCCAAGATGAAAAACCTGATGGTCGTCGCCGCTGTGCTGGTTGCCACCGGTTGCGCGTCGAACCGGGCCTTCACCCGCGGCACCTACGAAGATCCGAACGAGATCGAGATGCTCTCAGATCAGTTCAATGAGAACGATCTCCAGCTGATCGCGAAGAAGATGGTCAGCTCGCTGGCCACGTCCGGCGCGTTTCAACAGATTCAAGGTCGTCCGCTGATCTTCGTGGGCAAGATGAAGAACAGCACCAGCGAGCACATCGACATGCGATCGCTCTCGGACAAGATCCTCGTCCAGCTCACCAACACCGGGAAGTTCGCGTTCCTGGACAAGGGCGCGCGCGAGGAGATCGCGGAGGAGTACGAGTACCAGAGCTCCGGTTATGTGGATCCCAGCAAGGCCAAGCAGAAGGGACTGCAGGCCTCCGCGGACTACATGCTGACCGGCGAGATCTCGTCGATCATCCAGCAGGTGGGGAACGACAAGCTCGTCTATTACAAGATGACCACCAAGCTTCATAACCTGAAGACCGCGGTCATCGAATGGACGGACGAGAAGGAGATCCGCAAGAAGTTCGAGAAGAAGGGCGTGGCCTGGTAGTCGCCGCCGCACGTTCATGAACCGCCTCATCGCTGTCTGCGGCGCGCTGCTGCTCACCGGTTGCGCGGGTGGGTACGTGAGCCGGACTCGAAGCTTTCGTCAGGCATACGAGTCCGGCGACACGCAGCGGGCGCTGCAGATTTCTGACAAGGAGCTGAAGGACGCGCCGGAGAAGGACAAGCTCCTGGTGCTGTTCGATCGCGGCATGGTGCTGCACGCGGCCGGACAGTACGAGGAGAGCATCAAGGTCCTGGCCGAAGCGGACACGCTCTCGCAGCAGCTCGACTTCGTCTCCGTGAGTGAGACGGCCGCTACGCTGGTGACGGACGAGCGCGAGCGAGCCTACCGCGGAGAGGATTTCGAGAAGCTGATGATCACCGTCCTTCAGGCGCTCAATTACAGCGCGCTGGGGAAGGACGAAGACGCGCTGGTGGAGATCCGCCGGGTCAACGAGCGTATCCAGAAGATGATCACCGAAGAGCAGAAGCCCTACGAACAGCTCGCGATCGCCCGCTATCTGGGCGGGGTGCTTTACGAGGACGAGGGAGAGGAGGACAACGCCTTCATCGACTACTACGCCGCGTGGAAGACCAACCCCAAGCTGGGGCACCTCGCGGGGCCGCTCTTGCGGTTGGCGAAGAAGACCGGGCGCGACGATGCGTATGAAGAGCTCAAGGCCGCGTTCCCAGAGATGGACCCCCAACCGCTGCGCCCTGGAGAAGGGCAGGTCGTCGTGGTTGTGGAGACGGGGCTTTCTCCAGAGAAGGAAGAGAGCACTCGGCGGACGCGCAGAGACAGTGGCGAAGTGGTCAGCAACGCGGTGCCGATTTACGTGAACCGCTGGAGCCATGCGCGTGCGCGCGTTGCCGTGGATGGGAACGCGCGGCAGGCGATCACCGTCACTTCGCTCGAGGATGTCGCGAAGACCCATCTCGAAGATCGCATTGGGCGGATGATTCTCAAGAGTATCGCCGGAACCGCGGTGAAGGCGGGCCTGGCAGCGGGCGTGGGGGCGCTCACGAACAGCCAGGAAGCGGGCCTCGCCGCGTTCGCACTGCTTTCGCTCTTCAACCACTCGGACACGCGATCTTGGCTTTCGCTGCCGGCGGAGTTTCAGCTTGCGCGTTGGCAGCTTCCTCCTGGCGAACACACCGTGACGGTGGAGACGCCCAGCGGGCAGATTCAGCGGACGGTGAAGGTGAGGGCGAAGCGGATCTCCGTCGTCACGCTGCGTGCTTACTGAACGCGCGAGGCAACCCCGCGCGTTTGCCGCGGAGAGTCACACCTCGAGGATGAGTTACAGAGGAAGTCGCAAGCGAACGAAAATTCCGTTCGTGATGTCGGCTGCGCTTGGGCTCTGAGGCAAGTCGGGCTATCACTTTGCTCTTTGGATCTTCGAGGAGCTGCCCATGCCGAATGGAAAGACGCCCTCTGTGGAAGCGGAAGATGCGCCGACGGTGCGCGTTGAGGTCGAAGCTCAAGGGACGGACGACGCCGCGGATAAGAAGCGGGCGCGCAAGACCGCTGCGCCTTCGCGGAAACGGGTCGCGAAGAAGGGGGACGACGCTTCAGCGGAAGACGACGTTTCTTCCGAGGTGGCCGAAGCGACGCTGGCGCCCATGAAGAAGGCGGGTATACCTGTGCCCAACAAGTCGACGACGCCGCGCAAGCGGAGCATCCGTCTAGGCGAGGCGCTGCAGTCTCTGTCCGAACAGGTGGAGGCCGCTCCCCCTGACGCCAAGGTTTTCGCGTCGTCTCCGACCGAACCTCCCCCCGCGACGTTCGACGTCTCAGAGGCTCCCGAGACAGACGGCGATGCGACGGGTGTTGGCAAGGGTTCCAAGAGGAGGCGCTCCACGACGCGGTCGGTGCGGTTGTCGCAGTCCGGGGCTGAATCCACGTCGCCCGTCCAACTGCCGGCAGACGCTGAAGAGCCGCCCGCCGCGAAGAAGGCGAAGAAGGGAAGCGCCGTTGAGGCAGAGGCGGTCGTCGCGAAGCCTGCTGACTCGCGCGCGGTGAAAGAGGCTGAGGCTGCGCGACAAGCTGAAATAGCGAGGCAGACGAAGCTCGAGAAAGAGGTCGAAACTGCGCGGGAGGTCGAGCTCGCCAGAGAGGCTGAAGCCGCGCGCGACGCTGAGGTCGCAAGACAGACGGAGGCCGCGAGGGACGCAGAGCTCGCGAAGAAGGCTGAGGCGGAGCGAGCGGCTGAGGCCGCGAGGCAGGCGGAGCTTCAGGCTGAGGCCGCGAGACAAGCTGAAGCCGCGAGACAAGCTGAAGCTGCGAGACAAGCTGAAGCTGCGAAGCAGGCAGAGCTTGCGAGGAAAGCTGAGGCGGAGGAGGCGGCAGAGCTCGCGCGGGAAGCTGAGGCGGAGAAAGCGGCAGAGTTTACGCGGCAAGCTGAGGCGAAGCAGGCAGAACTCGCGAAGAAGGCTGAGGCGGAGAAAGCGGCAGAGTTTGCGCAGCAAGCTGAAGCCACGCGGCAGGCAGAGCTCGCGAAGAAGGCCGAAGCGGATAGGGCGGCTGAAGCTGCGAGACAGGAAGAGCTTGAGCGAGAGGCTGCGGCTGCACGTACGGCTGAGGCCGAAAGAGAGGCCGAGGCCGCCAGGCGCGCGGAAGCCCTCCGTGTGAAGGAAGCGGAGGCCGCGAAACGGATCGAGGCGGCGCGAGAAGCTGCAGCAGTGAGACAAGCCGAGGCAGACAGGAAGGCTGAGGCCGAGAAGACGGCTGCGCTCGCGAAGGAAGCGGAGCGCCGCGAGGCCGACCGTGCGAGAGAGCTTGAGATCGCGCGGGAAGCGCGGGCCGAGCGGGAAGCTTTGCATGCGCAGGAGGCAGCAAAGCAAGCCGGACTCGCCAACCAGTCCTCGGCGAACGGGTCTCGAGCGACCGCATCGCCGGTTGTTGCCGCGCAGGACGTGGCCCTCTCAACCGACACACGGCAGCCGACCATCGCGCTGCCGGCCTCACCTACCCACGCCGCGCCTGCCAGGCGTTCGGGGGGATGGCTTGCTTTCGCGGCGGCGTTGGTCATCGTCGCGGGTGGCGGCTTCCTGCTTGACCGAGCCGGCCTGATTCCAGACCTGAAGCTCCCGGTCCTGGACTCAATGCTTGCAGCCACTCCTCCTCCGGTGGCGCCAGAGGCGGCGGTCGCGACTGAGCCGGCCGCTGGGACCAACACACCCGAATCAGTCGCGCCGGAGTCAGGCGGTGGGGAGTCTTTTGCCGCCGCCGATCCGGCAGGCGCCCCCGCACCGGTGGAGACGTCTGTCGCGGAAGCTGCAGCAGAGGCCGCCGTCCCCGCGGAGCCGGAGCTTCCCGCTCTCAGCCCCGTGGCACAGGCGATTCACGACACGCGTCACGAAGCCGTGGAGGCCTGCTACCAGCGCGCGCTGAAGCGAACGCCGGAGCTTGAAGAAAAGATCATCCACGTGGAGCTCACCATCGCCAAGCGTCGGCAGATCAAAGGCGCGCGGCTGATGGAAGAGTTCGCCAACGCGGCCTTCAACAAATGCGTCGCCATCGCGATGTGGAAGACGAAGCTTCCGCCAGAAACCGAGGCCGGCACGGTTGAGATCCCCTTCGATCTCAAGCACCCGGCCGGAGCCACGCCTTAGACGGCTCAAGGAGAACCGCGACTTACGCAAGTTGGCTTTCCGTCTGAGTCCACATTAGAAGGCCGCCCTTCATGTCATCGGTCGGCAGTCTTGCCCTCTATTCCGCCCTGATTGTCCTTGGTGCCGTCGTTGGCGGGCTGGTGCCGCTGTTCACCGGACGCGGCACGCAGTTGGTGGGATTCCTCGCGTTCGCGGCGGGCGTGCTCTTCGGCGCGGCCTTCTTTCACATGCTTCCCGAGGCCGTTCACGAGGGCGGCTACTCCGCGCTGTCGTTCGTGCCGCTGGGGTTCCTGCTCCTGTTCTTCCTCGAGCGCTATGTCTTGGTTCACGCTTGCGAAGAGCCGCCGGATTGCGCCGAGCATGGCCACGGCAGTCCGCTGGGGCTCACCGCGTTCTTGGGAATGAGCGTTCACACGCTGTTCGACGGCGTGGCTCTGGGGTCCGCTGTGCTGGAGAACGTGGGGCTGACCGCGTTCGTGGCGATCGTCGCGCATAAGATCCCGTCGTCACTTTCACTCGCCGCCATCCTGCGGAGTGAAGGGCGTTCGCGGATGAACATCCTGGTCTACGTGGCGCTCTTTGGGCTGATGGTGCCGCTGGGCGCGGGCCTCTATTTCGGGCTGGATGCCGTTCTGAAATTCCGGGCCCTCGCCGCCAAGTCGCTCGCCTTCTCGGCCGGGACCTTTCTCTACATCGCCGTCTCCGACCTGCTGCCCCATGTGAACCGGCACGGGAAGAACGGAAGGCTCAAGAACATCGTGCTTTTAGGTGTGGGTCTGCTGGCCATGTTCCTCCTCTCAAAGATCACGGGCCAAGCCCACTGACAGTCGTTACATTGCGCGCCATGGACTACCCCTCACTGCAGAACGCGGTTTCGAATCAGAGCAGCGCCGTTCGCGCTGAGTTCATTCGCAAGACCTATGTCCACCTGGCCGGCGCGATCTTCGCGTTCGTCCTGCTGGAAGCGGCGCTGATCACCTCCGGTGCCGGCGCGGTGCTGACTCAGACGATCCTAGGGACGCGTTGGGGTTGGGCGCTGGTTCTGGCGGCGTTCATGGCGGTGGGTTGGGTGGCCGAGCGTTGGGCGCGCTCCGCGACATCCGTAGGCACTCAGTACTTGGGCCTTGGCCTCTACGTGGTGGCCGAGGCGATCGTGATGGCGCCCATGCTCTACGTCGCGGCGGCCATGACCGGCAGCGGTGACGTCATTGCGCAAGCGGCGGTCTACACCGGACTCATCTTCACGGGGCTTACCGGCACCGTCTTCTTCATGCGCACCGACTTCTCGTTCATGCGCGGCGCGCTGGCGATCGCCGGCATGGTGGCGCTGGGGACGATCGTCTGTTCGATAATCTTCGGCTTTACTTTGGGCGTCGTCTTCTCGGGTCTGATGGTGGCGCTCGCGGCGGGCTACATCCTCTATTACACGTCGAACGTGCTCCATCACTACCCGGTGGGCTCGCATGTGGCCGCCTCGCTGGCGCTCTTCTCGTCGGTGGCGCTGCTCTTCTGGTACGTGCTCCGGTTGCTGATGAGCCTGAACCGCCGTTGACGGTCATCCGCTAAAACGGATAATGGACGGCGCATGGCCACCAAGCCGTCCCCCAAAAGTCCAAAAGGTCTGGTGACAGCTCCGGACGAAGCGCCGCCCCATGAGGTCGCGCACGGAGAGGGAGCGTCTGATCTCGCGCCGGTGGTGGGGAAGAACCTGCGTCGACTGCGCACGCAGCGGGGCTGGTCTCTGGAGAAGCTGGCCAAAGCTTCCGGGGTAAGCCGTGCCATGCTGGGCCAGGTGGAGCTGGGACAGAGCGCTCCGACCATCAATGTCCTCTGGAAGATTGCCCGCGCCTTGGGGCTGCCGTTCTCCGCGCTGATCAGCACCACGGGGGTCTCCGGTACGCGCGTGCTCCGCGCGGTCTCCGCCAAGAAGCTCACCTCGCACGACGGCAAGTTCTCCTCGCGGGCGCTGTTTCCCTTCGAGGAGCCTCGGCGGGTTGAGTTCTATCAACTCACGCTGGCTGGCCACTCCGAGGAAAAGGCCGAACCACACCCTCCTGGGACGGGGGAGAACCTCATCGTCACCAAGGGACGGCTGGAGATCCTCACGGGCGAGGAGTCGCACGTTCTGGAGCCGGGCGACGCGATCCTGTTCGAAGCGGATCGTCCGCACATCTACCGAAACCCGGGCGCGGAAGAGACGACCATGTATTTGGTGATGACCTATGCCGAGACGGTGGGCTGACGGCGCCACGAGTTGAGCCGTGCCCGTGGGGTTCTCTTTGCCGGCGCCGTTACTCCAGCAAACAGCCGCGCTTGTCATCCACATAGCGGGCGCGCGCGTACCAAGTCAGAAACGCGCTCGACTCCACGGTCTTGTTCGTCTTGTCCACGGAGTACCGCGCCACGTCGGGTGAGGCGCGGACCCACGCCTTGCAGTAGGCGTCGTCCATTTCCATGACGAACAAACATGTGCACGACATCTTCGCGGCGTTGCCAACGGCCAGCTCGAGATCATTGTTGTCGTACGTGCGTCCGTCGGGACCGTTGGACGCGCACGAGGCAAGGAAGAGCGCGGCGATCATCGCGAACGGTTTCATCGCGCCACCTCGAGCGACAGTCGGACCAATTCGCCGATCTTCAGGTAGTCAGACCGATCGTCCCCCATGCGAACGATCACGGTCTTTTCCGACGGGATGACCAGGACGTATTGCCCCCAGTGTCCGAGCGCGGCGTACGTATCCTCGGGCGCGCCCTCCCACGGCTTCTCCACGCCCCTGTCGGGAACGGTCCGGTTGAGCCACCACATATAGCCGGCCGGCGTGCTCTCTCCCTCCGCGGACTTCAGGAACACGTCCGAGATGGTCGTCGAATCGCTCACCCAATTCTCAGGCAACACGCGCTGGTTCTCCCAGCAGCCGTCATTGAGGAAGAGGTAGCCGAACTTCGCGAAGTCGCGCGGCGTCGCGTAGACGTAAGAGCCAGCGAGCGCGGCGCCCTTGGGATCTTCCTCCAAGACGACGCGCTTCATGCCTATCTTTTCGAAGAGAAGCGTCCAGAACGCGTCCGCGCCATGCGCCGGCTCCAGTGCTTTTTTCGCGAGAGTCGCCAGCACATGCGCTGTCCCGGTTGAGTAGAGGAACGAACTGCCCGGCGGCTCGGTCAGCTTGTGATCGAGGACGAACTTGACCTGGTCCTTGCGTCCCTCGCCCAGAAGCATCGAGATGACGCTGGAGCCTTGATACCCCTGCCGCTCGTACGACTCCTGCCACTGGAGTCCCGGGCCGAAGGTGATGAGGTGCTTAACGGTGATCGCGCACAGCTCGTCGCGCAGCCCGCTGAAGTGCTTGCAGACGGAGTCGTCCATCGACACCACGCCCTGAGACACCGCCACC
>JBQTKE010000763.1:0-8911 GCA_052386435.1 Myxococcaceae bacterium | reverse complement strand
CCAGCACCAAGCCCGAGCCGCCCCACAGTGCGCCGCTGCCCGCAAGGTGCCCATTGAAAGTCGAGAAGCTCCCGTAGCTGGCCTCCCCCGCGATGCGCGCGCCCCGGGTGGGTCGACGGGTCACGATGTTCAGTGCGCCGCCGAGTCCCGCGGTGCCTCCACGCAGCAGCTCGAAGCGATCCACCATCGCCGCGGGAATGCGCGACAGATCCACCATGCCGCCCGCGCCTTGCAGCGGGACGCCGTCGAGGTAGACGAGGACGCCATTGCCGGAGGCGCCGCGCACGGACACGGTCTTCATCTGGCCCTGGCCGCCGGTGTCTTGGAGCTGCGCGCCGACCGACGTGGCAATCAGCTCGGAGGACTCTTTCGCCTCGCCGACGTGGTCCTTACGCTCGACGGTGCTGCGCGCGCCAGTCGGATCAATTCGTTCGAGGCTGGTCTGATCCGGAAGCGCATCCGGAACGGGCACCACCACGGGCGGAAGCGTCACCGCTCCCGCGCGCGTTTCACTGGGCACGGACGGAAGCGCAGCCTCTTCAGCGCGCGCTCGATTCGGTGATGTGAGAAGGGCCACCCCGATGAGGGTCGCCAGGATCGTGCGCATCTGTTCGCCTTCTTCTCTCTCCGTCGAAGAGAGAAGGCTTCCTTCGCCCTGGGTAGGTTTCCTGACTTCCGGGCGCACATCACCCGGTTACAGTGGCGGGACCGCGCCGGAGTCCCACCGGCTTCCCCTATTGACGCCCGAATTGGGCACCCAAAGCGGGTCGCTTGTACTGGCCGACGTCCCGCCCCGTCAAGGCGGAGCCTCTAAACACGGGGTTTTGCAACCCCTGAAGAAAACCACCCCAGCCCAACGCAACCGGACGTGGTCTGAAGCCGAGAATTCGGATCAAAAAAGGATTTCCCATGCCCCTCGACCGCATTGCCGCTCCCCAGATCCCCGTCGGCACGGTGTCCCAGCCGAAGCCCACCGACGTTGATCAGGAAGTCGTGGCGCGGCCCGCGCTGCCCGCGGACCCGGTTCGGGACGAGTTCCGCCGCGCGCGGCAAGAGGACTCCGAAGCCGGTGAGCTGGTCTCCCGCCGCGAGCTCTTCCAGGCCATCCGCACCGCCTACTTGCCGGATCGCCGTCTGACCGACAAAGAGAAGGAGAGCATCGCCCGCGAATGGGGTTCGCTCTTCGACGGCGCCAAGTTCCACGCCACGGAGGACGCGCAGCGGGCCTATGCGCGGCTGCAGAAGACCTTAGACCTGCCTGTCTTCCCCATCTTCTGAAGCGTTCGCGGCGCTACCGGCGGAAGTCGACGAGCGCGCGGCTGTAGAGATCAAAGACGACGCGAGCGATCCGGTTTGGACCCAGCCGTCCATCGGCGAGGTTGCAGAGCTGATCCATCGTGTCGGCGCGCTCCAACCATGTCGTCACCAAAACCTCCGCGGGCTCGGTCGCGGTGAAGAGCGAGAACCTGTCCGTGCGCAGGAGCTTGTCGCCCGCGGTGAGGCGGCGCTTGAACTCGTCGAACTCGGCGATCTTCGCCCCGGAGGGAGCGGGCTTCCCACGCACCCCCGCAGGGAGCGGCAGATCCTCCATGTTGTCGAACGCTCTGTGCGACCTGCCCTTGGCGCCCGCGTAGGCGTCGTTTTCCACCGGCTGCATCAACGGCAGCGCCGCGTTGCGAATGGCTTCGGCCTGCGCACCCGTGGGTCCGGTCACGGTGTCGAGATCGGAGAGGTCGAGATCATCTGAGGGTGGTTCAGACGACGCAGGCGCTGAGGGCGGGCGCATGTCCACGGTTGCGGCGAGCTCCGCGGGGATTCCGAACTGCTGGGTCCCGTCGGGATCTACTTCATGCACGAGGGCCACGGGTTGCGACGGAGGAAGCGGCTGCAGGGGCGCGAAGAGCGAAGCGCGTGGAGATGCCGCAGGCGGTCCCGGCGTGAGTTGGAGAGGAATGTCGATGCTCGCCGGCATCGACGTGTCCTCGGGAGGCGGCGTCGAGAAAGGCATCGACGGGACGGGCGCGCTCTCTTCGGGAGGCGCGGTCGAGGCCGGTACGGGCGGCGAGAGTGGGGCCACTGCCGGCGCGGAGTCCTGCGGTTGTTCGGAATCCAGATCGAACATGACGACGTCTGTTTCGCGGGGTGGCGTGGGCGAGTGCGCGAGCGAGGGGGGCGCGGCTGTGACCGGGACCTCTTCGCCTTGGGGCTCGGCTTCCAACGCGCCGCCTTCTCCCTTGGAGACCGCGGCGAGAAGGCGGCGCAGATCGCGCTCCTTCCCCTTCACGCGATCCAGCTGAACCCGAACGTCTTGCAGCTGTCGTTCGAAGCCGGCGGCGCGCGCTCGCACCATGTCCAGCTCCAAACGGACTTCTTTCAGCTGTTCGCCGGTGCCGTTCGACTGGGTGAGCCTCAGGTTCGCCTCCTCCAGTTGACGCGCCAGCTGCTGCATCCGCGCGTCCGTAGCGGCCCGTTGCTGGCGCTCGTGGTTCAGGGAGATTTCCAGCGCCGCGGCGCGAGAGCGTTCTCCGGTGAGCTTGGTCTTGGCCTCTTCGAGCGCCGGCGCCAGCGTCTTCGCCGCGGCGTCGACCTCGGCGCGCAGTTTGTCGATCTCGGCGGCGGTCTCCTTGCGCTGCTTCTCCAGCTTGGCCTTATCGGCGGCCAGTCGTTCGGAAAGAGCGCGGCTCTGGGCCTCGTCCTCTTCCGCTTGGGCGAGCTCACGCTGATATGCGTCGACTTTGGCGGAAGCTTCAGAGAGTCGAATCTGGAGCTCCGCGGCTTCGCGGCGCAGGTTCGCCTCCACTGAATCGTTGCTGGGCGTGGCGCTCGGACCGGCCCTCTCCGCGGCTTTCTCCAGGAACACGATCCGCTGAGCCAGCACCATCTGCTGGGCGCGCAGGTCGTTGCTCTGGGCTTCGGACTCGCGGAGCTGGTCGCGGGCGTGCTGCAGCTCGCGTTCGCGGTTCTGCAGCTCTTCGCGGACGTGGCCAAGCTCCATGACGACGCCCTGCAGCTGGGTGCGAACGCGCTCGCTGTCGGTGTCGGCGCGAGGTTTGTTGCGTGGGAGGTCCTGCAGGAGCGTGGAGATCTGCGCCTGAGTCTCCGGGCTCAGGTTCTCGAAGCGGATGCCCATGCCCACGGTGCCCTTATCGCGAGCCGCGTCGTCGTTCTGATGACGGGTGACGCGCCCGTGCAGGTTGAGCGCGGCGTCGGCGCCGGGCGGGATGAGCTCAATGTCCACCTCAGTGTCCAGTGGCAGCATTTTTTCCGCGCGAACGAACAAGCCACCCTCGGAGAGGTCGGGCAAGTAGGTCCAGAGCTTCTCCACCGTCGGAACGCGGACGAGGATCTTGGGAGCTTTGACTCGGGGGTGCTGTCGACGTTCGTCGTCCACGCGAAAAAGCATGCCAACAACGCGTGGTTATTCGCCATGCAGGGCGATCAGCGGCCCTGTCGCACTTTAGGGAACGGCGGCAGTCAGGCGACCTGGGAAGGCGCGACGGCCGAGGGCGGCCCGGACGGAGCCAGTGTGCGCCAAGCGGTGGCGAAGAGGATCACCGCGCCTCCCGCCATCGCCCACGGACCAGGGCGTTCGGCGGCAAACAAGAAGGCCCAGATGGGGTTGAGCACGGGCTCCACGAGGACGAGCAGTGACGCCTCCACCGCGCGGACGCGGCGCAAGCCCCAGGTGAAGAGGAGGTAGGGCACTGCGAGCTGGAAGACGCCGAGGAACACGACGATGCCGACGTCGTTCGGCGTGAGTGAAGGTCCGCTGGCGATGAATGGCGCGGAGATGAGCGCGGCCAAGGTGTTCCCCCACGCCAACGCGCGGGCGCTCTCTTCTCCCAACCAACGCAGGCCGAGGATGCAGCTGGCGAACGCAACGCCCGACGCCAGCGCCAAGGCATTCCCCGTGGCCTGCCCGGGGGCGAGCTCGTCGAGGAAGAAGAGGATGAGTCCTCCGAAGAAGAGAGGCACGGACAGGAGCTCGCCGCGGGTGGAGCGTTCCTTCAGGAGCAACGGGCTGAGCAGCATCACCCAGAGGGGCGCGGTGTCTTGGATGAAGATCGCGTTGGCCGCGGTGGTGAGCTTGTTGGCAAGGACGAAGAGGACGACGGTCCCGGCGTACGCGACAGAGACGCTCAAGACGCGGGTGCTCGGCCAGGTTCGGAGCTCTTTTGAGAGGGCGAAGAGGACGAGGGCCGCGACGAGTGAGCGGCCGAAGGAGATCTGCCAACCACTTAGAGTCGCGATCTTGATCGCCGCGCCCGCGGTGGACCAGAGCACTGCCGCGAGAAGTACCGCGAGGCGAGCGCGGAGCAATGCGCCGGGGGGCGTGTTCAAGAATTCTCCGCGCGTGCCGCCGCTGTGAATGACCTGCTGTGCGGGCGTGGCGTCACGGAGGAACAGCGCCCACGACGGTGAGATCGACATTGAGCGTAAGCGTCTGTCCCCAGAGGGTCTGGAATCCGGACGTCGCGTCTGTACTCTTCGCGAAGGCGAGGGTCCACTGCGTTCCAGACGGCAAGCTCGGTAACGCACCGGGCGACGCGGGTGCGTAGGTCACGAGGTAGCGCGTGGTGTAGCTGGAGGGTTTGAGCATGAACTGCGTGGACGCTTCACCGCTCGGCTCGGAGCGCTGAACGGGAAAGCCCACGCCGCTAAACCCCTTCTCGCCCGCGGCGTCGCCCACGGCACCAGAGCCGTTCAGATCCGCTTGGGCGTACGCGTAGAGGAAAGGATTGGAGACGCCGAACGCGCCCACGGGTTGGTCGAAGTAGACGAAGAGCTTCTCGTCCTTGTTGAGCATCCCGTCCGCGGCGATCGTCTCGACGACTTTCGCAGAGGAGACTTTGACGGGAGAGCTGGTGGGCGACGACGGCGTTCTCGGGGTGGTGGGATCGCCCCCGAAGAAGAAGCCGGTGCTCGAGAGTGTGGTGCCGTTGTCGAGCGAGACCGCGTGCACCATGACGTTGTACTCGGCGCCGACGTCCAACGTCTTCGCGGGTATGACGCCCAAGACAGTTCCGCCGCTGTTGAACGACAGCGTGTGCGTCAGGGACTCGCTTCCATTCTCATTGGTGAAGCGCACCAACACAGACGTCGGCTGGAGAGCCTGGTTGAAGACGAAGACGAGGGCTTCCCCCGGCTTCACCATGTTCGAGGGAACGGCGAGGGTTCCGTTCAGCGAAGGGACGTTGCTGGCGATGACCGCGAGCGGAGTGGTAGCCGCGCCTCGAGGATCTTTAAGCGCAATCACGCGCGGGCTGGGCTCCGCGAGCAGCTCCTTCGCGGAATAGGCGCGCACCTCTCCCGCGGAGTCGATCACGCCGTCGCCGTTCGAATCGACGGCGGAGATGGTGAGGACGTAGTTGAGTGGGTTGCTCGCGGTGGTGCCGCTGACTCGGGTCAGCTCACTCGGCGTGGGGAGGCCGGTGAAGGTCAAGGTCCCCGCTTCGTTTGCAACGGCGGTCACCTGCACCACGCCCGTGCCGGTTCCGGAGCTGCCGCCCAGCTGCAGAGAAGCGGGAGAGGCTTCGAGCACTGCCTGCGCGCCCTTGGCGGGTTTTCCGTTCGCTCCGGCGAGGACAAAGGAGACCGTTCCGTCCAACTTGGTCAGCGCGATCGGACCGACCAGGCCGGGGACCTTCACGACTTGGCGGTGGGTGGCGTAGCCGTCCTTGGAGACGGTCACCAAGACTTCGGCACCGGAGGGGAGGCCGCTAAACGCGAAGTTGCCCGCGGCGTCGGTCGTGGCGGAGAGCGGGATCTCGCCCGCGGCCAGGGTTGCCACTGCTCCTGCGAGCGGAAGCTGCGCCGTCGTGAGGACCTGACCGAAGACGGTTTGGGACAGTCCTTGGAGCTTGTCGGTCTCTGCGATCTGGAGCGAGCCTTTGCCACATGCCGTCAACGCCAACCCAAGCAGTACTCCCGCAGACGCTTTCCAGGCCATAAGGCGCGCAGTCTCCAGCGTCTTCACCACCCGTGGCAATGGGTGTCTTGCTAGGCACCCACTGCAGCACGCGCAAAAACTCACCGCTCGTTCTGATAGCGGCGCCCACGACGTCCTGAGACGTTTATCCACTGACGTTGCCCGGGTGCTCGTCGCTTGATCGGTATTCTACCGGCCGACCCTACGCACGTTGGCGCTCATCCTCAGTGATTATCTTTCAGGCGTAGACGCGACAGGTTCGGGTTGTCTCGCAGCGGCGGCGATGGCCGACGCGCGCTCATTGAGAGTCCCCATGCTGCTGACTGACTTCATTCACGAAAGACGCGCCCAAATCATCGAGGAATGGATGCGCTTCGCCGCCACTCTGCGGCCCTGGGCCGAGGGGATGAGTCCCGAGGGGTTGAAGGACCACGCCGAAGAGCTTCTCGACGCTGTCGTGGCCGACATGAAAATGCCTCAAAGCCAGTCCGAGCAATCGGAGAAGTCCAAGGGGCAATCTGCCGAAGGCGCCCTCGGGCGAGTCGGCCAGAAGCATGCGTCCGAGAGACTGAAATCGGGGTTCAATCTCGACCAGCTGGTTTCCGAATACCGGGCGCTGCGCGCGAGCGTCCTGCGGCTCTGGGAAACAGCCAACGGGGAGAAGCAGGGGGAGGTCACGCGCTTCAATGAGGCCATCGACGAAACCCTTGTCGAATCGACGGCACGATACGCGGAGACTATGAAGAACACCCGCGACCAATTCTTGGGCATTCTCGGTCACGACCTTCGCAACCCGCTGAGCTCGATTGTTCTCGGTGCGACGCAGCTCATGAAGTCGGAGGGGCTTGACGACAAACAGGCGCGCGTTGCCACGCGCATTCTGAACAGCGCGCAACGAATGTCCCGGATGGTCGGCGACCTTTTGGATTTGACGCGCTCTCGGCTCGGGACCGGCATCCCCGTGACGCCAAGGCCGATAGACCTTGCGCCCGTGTGTCAGCAAGTGGTCTCCGAGCTTGAGGGTACTCGTCCAGACTGTCGCCTGAGATTTGAGGCGAAAGGCGACCTTCATGGAGAGTGGGACGGCGACCGGCTCGCCCAGGTCGTTTCAAATCTGGTCAGCAACGCCTTGCAATATGGCGGTGAGGGGATGGTGAGCGTTCTTGCTCGGGGAGACAGCGACGAGGTTGTGCTGGCGGTGCACAACGAGGGGTCGCTCATTCCCCCGGACATGCTCATCCATATTTTCGACCCTATGGTTCGCCACCCGTCCACTTCCCCAGGAGTCGCCAACGCTACCGGTTTAGGGTTGGGGCTCTACATTGCGCGCGAGGTCGTGACGGCGCACGGCGGGACCATCGGCGTCACCTCGACCGAGGAGGCGGGGACCACCTTCACAGTGCAGCTTCCGAGGCACCCTGGAGCCGAACCGTCGGCCTGACCTCAAGCAGCGCAACCACGCCTCACTCGCTCCGCATCGCCGTCGTCGGATCCAACTTCGCCGCGCGGGCCGCAGGATAAATCCCGAACGCCAACCCAACTCCAGAGCTCATCGCCAGCGCGACGACCACGGACCACGCTGGCACAGACGTGGGGAAATCGAAGACCCATCTGCCCAGGAACGAAACGCCACTCCCCAGCGCGATCCCAATGACGCCGCCCACCAACGAGAGCGTGACGGCCTCAATCGCGAACTGCGCGAGGATCGTCCTCCTCTTCGCGCCGAGCGCCTTCCGGATCCCGATCTCCTTTGTCCGCTCGGTCACCGAAACCAGCATGATGTTGAGGATGCCGAGCCCGCCCACGAGCAACGACAGCAAGCACACCCCGAAGCTCGCGGCGCGAATGACGTTGGAGAGGTTGTTGAACATCTCCGTGGTCGACGCGTTGCTGAAGAACTCGAAGTTGTTCGGCTCGCCCACTTTCACGTTGCGGCGCTGACGAAGCACCAGCATCACTTCGTCCTGCGCCTTGGAAATCAACTCCGGCCCAAGCGCGGCCATGCTGATCTCCACGGAGCGGTTGTTCCCAACCAGGGTCCGAAACGTCGAGAGTGGCATCACGGCCTGATTGTCCTGGCCTCCCCCACCCAGAAACCCGCCGCGCCTGGCGACCAAGCCGATCACCTTGAACGGCTGTCCACGGATCCGCACTTCCTGCCCCACAGGATCACCGCTGCTGGGAAAGAGCGTGTCGACCACGTCCAGCCCAAGGAGAACCACCCGACTCCCGTCCATGACCTCTTGATCTGTGAAGGTGCGTCCCGCGGCGATGTTCACGCCGTTCGTCTCCGTGAAGTTCGCGGTCACGGCCCAGATAGAAACGTTGGGCCGCGTCTCACGCAAAGAGGTCGCGAGCTTAAACCCACCTTCAAAATCCTCCGCCGCTGCGGCGCGCACGGTGGGACAGCGCTTCAAGATGGCGTCGCGATCCGCCAACGTCAGGTTCGGGCGCTTGGAGAGCTTGTCCCAGTTTCTCCGCCCAAAACCCGTGCCACGCTTGGTCACCTGAAACGAGTCCGCGCCCAGCGAGGACATCTGATCATTCACGTCCTGCCGCAGCCCTTCGATCATCGCCATCATGGCGATCACCGTGGTGACGCCAATCACAATGCCCAGCAGGGTGAGCAGCGATCGCAGCGGGTTGCCCAGGAAAGTCCGAGCCGCGAGACGGAGGTTGTCGAGAAAGGCCTGCATGGCTTGAGCGCGGGTACGAAGAAGGCGCCCAACCATTGCACACCGGACCTGATTCCCGGCAGACCACGCACCTGCCACCACGTATCTTTGGCACAGCCATCCGGTCTCAAATATCCCCCTCTGAACCCCGGGGGACCATCGCATGGCGTCGTCCAGCTCCAACCGCGCAGTCGAAACGGCTGCGCCGCAGCCAAGCACCTCTGTCCATACGCCGGACCTCGACGCGAAGGTCACCCGCGCTCTGGAGCGGGCGCACCGCGTGCTCTGGCAATCGCAGAAACCGGAC
>JBQTKE010000762.1:0-10808 GCA_052386435.1 Myxococcaceae bacterium | reverse complement strand
CGAGCGGCGTCGAGCCGCTCTCGCCCGACGGTGGCGGCATCTGCGTGCCGCAGAAGGCGACAGTGGCAACCGCCGGTCAGAGCTGCGTCGAGGCGGATCCGTTCAAGGGCGCTGCTTGTGCGAATGCCGCGACGTGCTTTCTCGGAAGCGACGCTGCCAAGTGCCGCCTCCCTTGTGATCTCGGTTGCCTCCCGAAGACGGATGGCGGAACCAATCCCGCGCGCTGCGACACGGAGGAGAACGCGCGCTGCGCAACCGGCACCAGTTGCACGCGGGTGACCAGCACCACCGGCGTCACGCTCGGGCTCTGTCTGTAATCGGGATCGCTTGTCCGGCACGTCCCGGCTCGGGCCCTCGTCTGGCCGGCTGCTTACACCATGCTGTCAACTTGCCGCCGCTCGCCTTCAACCCAACTTTTCTCGGGCGTAGGGGGAATGTCCCCACAAAACCAACCGCTGGCTTGGGCCGGGAAAAGGAGATCGCAATGAGACAAGGATTGAGGGGAGCAGCGCTGGTCATGGCTGTCTGGGGAAGCGTTGCTCTCGCTGAAACACAATCGACCACGGAGGTTCAAACGCCCCCGGATTCGAGCAGCTCCGTGGTGACCACTCCAGGTGAGTCCGACGTCGTCTACACCGAGCCTGGCGAACGTCGCACGTCCTCCTCCATGGAGCAATCCAGGGTCCCCCCCCCCGCGGAAGAACCGATCACGACTTCCGAAGAGAAGAGCACCACGGTGGTGGTCAACCCGCCAGCGGCGGCCCCGTCCGCAGCGGTGCTTCCTCCTCCCCCAGAGAAGAAACAGAACAAGCCTGACATGCGCGGTCTTACCGTGCTCCTCGGCGGCGGTGTCGAGGGCTACACCGGAAGCTTCGCGCCTGGCATTCGTCCGGGTCCAAGCTGGGGTGTCTCCGCGGCGCTCAAGCCGTCCAACGTCTTCGGCATCGAGCTGGGCTACAGCGGCGCGGTGAACGAGCTCCGCGCAGGTGGGGATCGCGGCACGGCGATTGGTGCGGACTTGGTTCGTAACGGTGGACAAGCCGTGGCGACCTTGGGTCTGACCGCGACCGGGTTCCAGCCCTACGTGCTCGCCGGTATTGGCGTGAACAAGTACGACGTTCGCGGCGATGGAAATGCTGCGGGCTACCGCTCGGATGTCTCCGGCAACGTGCCGCTCGGCGCCGGTCTGCGTGGGCACCTCGGTCACTTCACCGCGGACGCGCGCTTTGGCTACAACGTCCTCTTCGACAACGATCTGGTCACGGTCCCCAGCACCACGATCGCTGGACAGGATACTTCCGTGAACAGCGGCGGCCGCTACCAGGGCATGGTCTCCGTCGGCTCGACCTTCTAGCTGCGACAGAGTGGTGAAGCGGCGCTGAGGACTCCTCGGCGCCGCTTCGTCATCTGGCCGTGGGTCAGCCCGTAATGATTCCCTGCCGAAGTCCTTCGGTCACCGCTTCCACGCGGTTGGTGACGTCCAGCTTGCGGTAGATGTTCTCCAGGTGTGTGCAGACCGTCGCGCGCGAGATCCCCAGCAGCGCCGCTGCCTCCGGGTTGGTCGAGCCCTTGCCGATGAGCTGCAAAATCTCCGTCTCGCGCGGAGACAGGGTCTGCGCCGTGGTGGGCTCGACGCGAAAGAGACTCAAGAGTCGGCGAGCCAGGTTGGGTTGAATGACGCTGCCGCCCGCGGCGACTTCTCGGAGGGCGTCGATCACTTTCTCCGAGGGCGCTCCCTTGAGCAGGTACCCCGACGCCCCCGCCTTCACCGCGTCGAGCACCTTCTCTTCTTCGTCGAACACCGTGAAGATCAGAATCTCCACCGACGGGTGCTTCGCTTTGATCGCGCGTGTCGTGGCGATCCCGTCCATTCCGGGCAAGCCCAAGTCGAGCAGCACCACCCGCGGCGCGAGCCGATCACAGAGCGTGACGGCTTCCTCGCCAGACATCGCGGACCCGACAACCTGCAGCTCCGGGTGTGTCTCCAGCATCTGCAGCTGTGCCTTGAGCAGACGCGGAACGTCCTCCACCACCAGCACGCTAAGTGGCTTCATGTCGGCACCCAGAAGCGCGTGCTGGTTCCACGCCCCAGCGCCGAGGTGACGGTGGCCTCTCCGCCCGTCTTTCGCGCACGCTCCCGCAGGCCGCGCAGCCCGAAGCCACGCTCGCCCTGCGTTGGATCGAAGCCTTTGCCGTCGTCGGTCACCTCGAGCGTCGCTCGACCCTCTTCAAAGCGGAGCACCACCTTCACCTGCGTGGCGCCCGCGTGCTTCGCGCAGTTGGTGAGGGATTCCTGCAGCGCGCGGAACATCGCCAGTTGCTGATCGGGCGTGAGCGTCAGACTCGGACCGAGCTCCTCGTACGAAACGCGCAGACGCGTTCGCTCTTCAAACGTCCGCACGTAGTCGGCCAGCTCAAGCTCGTTGCGCATCACCTTCAGGCTTTGTCGCAGCTCATCCATCGACTCTTGCGCTGTCTCGCGCAGGGCAGGCGAGATGTGCTCGGCCTGGATCAGCAGCGTCGCAAGTGAGGCGCCCACCCCATCGTGAATCTCCCGAGCGATTCGGTTCCGCTCCTCGGACAGGGCCAGCTCCAGTTGCAGCGCCTGAAGCTTCTCGTCCCGCCGTCGCAGATGGATCACCAAAGACACGACGAGAAAGTTGAGCGCGGTGTGCCACAGGAGGGTGAGCGGATCAAAGCTCCCGGCGACCAACATGGACAGGGGAAGCGCCAACAACGGCGGCACGGACGCGAGCGGCTTCGGGAAGAGCAGAACGAAGAGCGTGGTGAAGAGCAGCAACGTACCCAGGAGCACACTGCGCTGACGCGCCAACAGCACGACGACCAGCGGCAGCGCCACGCAGAGCGCGACATAGGCGCAGGCGCGAAGCTTGGCTCGGTTTGAAAAACTCACGGATGGCATGCGGCTTTGACCTTCGGTTGGCGCGCGTAGACATACGCCAGGCGGTCCTGACTTGTCCCACTGCGCTCGTCGAAGAGCGGGGTGCCGCCCGAGTAGACGGTGTCGGCTGGATCCCCGAAGCGGTTGAGCTTCTGCGCGTCCAACCAGGCGTCTACGCAAGCCTCTTCCGTCGGTTTCTTCGGGCAACCCGTTGCCAAGAGCGCCAGAAAAAGGGCAAGCATGGCTGAAGCAACTTTCATAAATTCCCACCTTCACCGTGAACGCCAGCGCAGCCCATTCCATGAACGCCCCTGTTGGCAATACCCCGGTGGTCCGCTTGCGGCGCGTGGCCCCTCAGGTGCGGCTGAAGCTGGAGAACCGAAGCCCCACGGGGTCCATCAAAGATCGCGTCGCCTTCGCGGCGGTGGAGGCGGCGCTGCGGTCGGGCACGCTCTCTCCGGGCGCGACATTGGTCGAACCGTCGATGGGAAACACCGCGGTGTCGCTGGCGTATGCCTGCCTGACGCTCAAGGTGAAGCTGACCGCGGTGATGCCGGATTCGGTGAGCCTGGAGCGTCGCGCGCTGCTTCGATCTTATGGCGTCCGAATCGAGCTGACACCTACCGAGGAAGGCTTCGCGGGAGCGCGCGCCAAGTCGGAGTCTTTGCCGGGCACACGGCTCAACCTGTGGGACGGCGTGGTCGCGCGCGACATCCACACCCGAACCACCGCGCGGGAGTTGGTCGAGCAGATTCAGGGGGAAGGAGAAGGCATCGGCGCGTTCCTCTGCGGCGTCGGCTCTGGCGCGACCTTCTCCGCACTGAGCGAGGCGCTGCGCAAGGTGTTCCCGAGCGTGAAGCTGGTTCGCGTGCTCTCCACCACCGGAGGAAAAAGAAACGCCGAGATCGGCTTCCTTCCACCGTTGAACAGCGACAACTCCGAAACGATCGCGGTCGCTGATCCTGACGCGTGGAAGATGAAGCTGCGATTGGGAAAAGAAGAGGGGCTGCTGGTAGGGATCTCGACCGGCGCGAACGTCCTGGCCGCCACGCAGCTGAGCGCCACGGGCCCCGTCTACACGCTGGCCTGCGATTCCGGCGAACGGGAGTTCAGTCTGGCGGAGCAGTTCAAGTGAGGATCCTCGTCGTCGGCATGGGAGGTCTGGGATGTCCCGCGACGCTCGCCCTGATCCGAGCAGGCTTCACCGCCTTCACCCTCGTGGATCCGGATCGCGTCGAGGTCACCAACCTGCACCGCCAACTTCTCTACCAGGATCGAGATCTCGGCCGACTCAAGGTCGAAGCGGCCGCGCAAGCACTGCGACGCGCTCACCCCAATCTCCAACTGCGCACGGTCGCCGAGCGGTTGAACGAGGAGAATGGTGCCGCGTTGGTCGAAGGCCATGCGCTGGTGGTGGATGCGGTCGACGGCACCGCGGCGAAATTTCTTCTCTCCGATCTCGCTGTGCGTTTGCGTGTCCCTCTCATCCACGCGGGTGCGGTGAAGCTGGAAGGTCAGCTGTTGCCGGTTCTCCCCGGTGGACCGTGCCTGCGTTGCCTCTTCGAAGACGAGCCTTCCGCGGAGGCCCTTCCCACCTGCGCAGGCGCGGGAGTGCTGGGAAGCCTCGTCGGGGTGGTCGGCGCGGCCCAGGGCGCACTCGCGGCGTCGGTGCTTCGCGGAACGACGACCTCCGACGGGGAGAGCTCACTGCTTCGCTTCGACGCCGGCACTTTGCAGAGCCGCACGGTTCGCGTTCGCCGCCGCTCGGACTGCGTGCACCCATGACGCCCTTCGCGACCGTCGACATCACGAAGGAGGTCTGCCCGATGACGTACGTGCGGACCAAGCTCAAGCTGGAGGGAATTCCTTCCGGAGCAGTGTTAGAGGTGCTGCTTGCGGGCGATGAGCCAAAGCGAAACATCCCGCACAGTGCCCGGGAGGAAGGTCACCGGGTACTGTCGTTGGAAGAGCAAGGCGGTGGCCGGTGGCGGCTGCTGCTGAAGAAGGCGTAGTTCATTTTCGACGTGGATGAAGGAGTTGTTCAGAGATGGCGACCGTTCGAATTCCCACCCCGCTGCGCACGTACACCCAGAACAAAGAAGAAGTCTCCGCCGAGGGCGCGACCGTGGGCGAGGTGCTGAAGAGCCTGGAGAAGAGCTGCCCCGGAATTGGCGCGCGACTTCTGGACGACAAGGGTGGCGTCCGCCGCTATGTGAACATCTTCCACAATGACGAGGACATCCGGTTTCTGAAGGAGCTGGATACGCCTGTCGCGGACTCAGACAAAATCAGCATCATTCCGGCCATCGCAGGCGGACGGTAAGCCGCGCTCCGAATGGCCCTGAGCGAGGAACAGATTCACCGCTACTCGCGGCAGATTCTGCTCACCAGCGTGGGAGGAGTGGGGCAGGAGCGTCTGCTGCACGCGAGCGCGGTCGTCGAAGGAACGGGCGACGCGCTGAGCGACGCGGCGGCCTTCCTAGACGCGGGCGGTACACCCGTCATCCGATCACCTCAGACGTCTCCAGGCGCGGAAGAAGCGCCCGTCCGCTCGTCTTCAACGTTCGCCCATTCGCTCTCACTGAATTCGGACAGCGCGCCACCAGGGTCGATCGCTCAGTGGCCGGCCGCGCCCCGAGGAGACGGTCCTTGGGTCTGGCTTCGCGGGCCGCTGATCATCGGTAGGGCGGCATGCGGCTGCAGGGGCTGCTTCGAGGCGACCGTTGAACGTCACGCTCGGCTCGCTGAAGCCCTCCATGTCGAGCTCAATGGCCTGTTGGGCGCGACGGCCGCGTTGATTTACCAGCGATTGATTCTGCGACTCGGTGACCCTGTCGTCGCACTTCAGGTTCAACCGACCGGCGCCTGGGAGCCGCTGTCCATCGTCCGCTGCTCGGCCCACGGTGCCGATTGATGAAGACGATCACGGAGCTGGTCGGCAACACCCCGTTGGTCCGCATTCGTACGATCGGCGCGGAGCTGAGCGGCGTGGAAATCTACGCCAAGCTGGAGTTCTACAACCCCGGCGGGAGCGTGAAGGATCGCGCGGCGTTGCAGATGATCACCGACGCGCGCGCCAAGCTTCAGAACGGGAAGACGCTGATCGATTCCACGTCGGGGAACACCGGGGTCGCGTACAGCTGGATCGGTGCGGCGCTCGGGATCCCCATCGCGCTGGTCATGCCCGAAAACGTGAGCCTGGCGCGCAAGCAGATCGCCTCCGCGTATGGTGCGCAGCTCATCTACTCAGATCCGATGGACGGCTCCGACGGAGCGATCCGGCTGGTTCGCAAGCTGGTCGCGGAGTCACCGGGTCGCTACTTCTACCCGGACCAGTACTCGAACGAGGCGAACCCACGCGCGCACTATTTGGGCACGGGGCGAGAGATCTGGGAGCAGACCCAAGGCCGAGTCACTCACTTCGTCTGCGGCATCGGCACAGGCGGCAGCGTGATGGGCACCGGGCGTCGGCTCAAGACGTTCAACCCCGCGGTGAAGGTCTTGGCGGTAGAGCCCGCGGAGCCCATGCATGGGTTGGAAGGCCTCAAGCACATGCCCAGCTCTCTCGTCCCGGCCATCTTCAATGAGACCGAACTCGACGCGAAGCTCTCCATCTCCACCGACGACGGCTGGGACATGGCGGACCGCTTGTTCACTGACGAGGGGCTCGCGGTAGGACACTCGTCAGGCGCGGCGCTGGTGGGAGCGCTCCAGGTGGCGCGGGAAATCCACCAGAAGGGTGAGGCCGGAGTGGTGGTTACCGTTTTTCCTGATCGCGCGGACCGGTACTTCGAGCCGACGCGCTGGCCGAGAGGGTTTTCGTGGTGAACCTGCCGTCCGACCTGACGTTGATGCTGCGGCATCTGGAAGCCGCCTACCCGAACGAAGGCTGCGGCCTGATCCTCTCCGGCCCCAAGGGCTTCCGACTCCGCCCCATGGCGAACGCCTATGACCGCTACCACGGGGTCGATCCGGAGCGGTTTCCCCGGACGTCACGCACCGCGTACATGTTCGACCCCAAGGAAGATCTGGCGGTACAGCGCGAGCTCGACGGGACGGGCGAGAAGATCGCGTGCGTGGTTCATTCTCACCCGGACGTGGGCGCCTATTTCTCGCAGGAGGACCGCGCGATGGCTGCTCCAGACGGAGATCCCTTGCTCCCAGGGGTCGGCTATCTGGTCGTGGCCGTGGACCAGGGCAAGACCACGGGAGCCAAGCTTTTCCTCTGGCAGGACGGGGATTTCCGCGAGTTTCCGGTCACCCTCTGAACCGCGGAGCAGGGGGGACGCGTTCCCTCGAGCGACTTGAAGACTGACTTATCCAGTCTTCACCATTTGTAAACGTTCAAGAGTTCGTCTATAAGTCCGCGTCTTTTTTTCCCCGCGCCACAGGTTTTTCAAGGCGGTGCGGCGGACGCCGTGCCCTTTACACGGGAGTCGAGACGGATGGCTCAGAACAATGGTTTTACGGTTTGGCTGACTGGGATGCTCGGTACGGGCAAGACCACGATGGCGAACTACCTCGCCGCTCGGCTCAAGCAGATTGGCCGAAACGTGGAGATCCTCGATGAAGAAGAGATCGAGGACGCGCTGTGGCAGGGGTTGGGCGAGTCCAAGGACGAGCGGAACGTCATCGTCCGCCGCATGGGCTACGTCGCCAATCTGCTCTCCCGCAACAACGTCGCCGTCATTGTCGCCGCGACCAGCCCGTACAAGCAGGCCCGCGAAGAGAACCGCCGCCTGATCGGCCGTTACGTTGAGGTCTACGTCGACTGCCCCACGGACAAGTTAATCCAGCGCGACAGTACCGGCCGCTACAAGAAGGCGCTCTCCGGAGAGATCCCGAACTTCATCGGCATCACCGAACCCTATGAGCCGCCGACCTCGCCGGAAGTCACCATCCACTCGGACACCGAGTCCACCGAAGACGCCGCGCCCCGCGTGCTCCAGTCGCTGCTCGACCTGGCGTACATCTCCGGCGAGGACGTGAAGACCATTACCGGCAAGCGGATGAAGGCCAACCCGCCCGCGACGAAGAAGGCGCGCCGCGATGGCAAGCCGGCCGCGAAGCCCACGAACAAGGGTGCTCGGGCAGCACGTCCGACCCAGGCCGCGCGCGTCGCAAAGAAGGCTTCCGGTAAGCGCAAGGGTCGCTAACTCCCATGGACGCGCGGCGGGTCGAAGCGCTCTGTCAGCAGAGTGCCGCGAAGATCGCAGCGCTCCGCGCTGACGTCCGAGCCTGTGAATCGGTGCTCGTCGCCTTCTCGGCGGGTGTCGATTCAACGTTCGTTCTCAAGATCGCGGTCGAGGAGTTGGGTGATCGGGCGATCGCGCTGACTTCCATCTCCGCGTCCATGGCTCCCGAGGAACAGGACGAGGCGAAGGCGCTGGCGGAGAAGTTGAACGCGCGCTGGGTGCCCGTTCGCTCCGAAGAGCTCGCCAATCCGGAGTACACCGCCAACCCGACCAACCGCTGTTACTTCTGCAAGACGGAGCTGTACGACCTCTGCGTGCAGAAGAAGCAGGAGCTGGGCGTCGCGGCGATCCTCGACGGCTTCAACGCTGACGACTTCAAGGATCACCGACCCGGTCATCAAGCTGCGAAGGAGCACGCAGTTCGTTCCCCGCTGGCGAGCGCCGGGCTCACCAAAAATGAGATCCGCGCCTGGTCACACCGGCTGGGGTTGCCCACTTGGGACAAGCCACAGATGGCCTGTCTCGCCTCGCGCATTCCGTACGGCACCGCGGTCACTGGAGACCGCTTGATGCAGATCGGAGCAGGGGAGAGCGCCCTGCGCCAAGCCGGGTTCAAGTCCTTCCGCCTGCGCTACCACGGCGAGATCGCGCGAATTGAAATCGCCGCCGAAGAGCAGGCCCGCATCTACGACCCTGCCATTCGCAAGCACGTCGACGCCGCGTTGAAAGCCGTCGGCTTCAAGTTCGTCGCGGTGGATCTGGAGCCTTTCCGCTCCGGTCGCATGAATGACGCCATCGGCATGCAGCTCCCGGTTCTGAGCTGAGCCGTAATCTCCAGCCAGTTGATTCAAGACCCGTTCCTCGCACGGCTTGTCCACGGGCTCCGGTCGATGTTGGGACTTCCGCCCTCGGCGCTTCGTCCCTCTGCGCCGAAGGGTTGATCACGCCGCCCTGTGCGCGGATCGAATCAGCCCTTCGCTGATCTCCCACAGTCGCTTGGCCGAGTCGTCATCAAGCGCTTGCGGCGCGGGGTGTCGCTCCTTCAGGTCATGGAAGTACTTGCCCGTCACGCCCTCGACATCGGGAGAGGTCGCCAGGTGCACGATGGTCTCCGCGCCCTTCTCTGGAGTGCGGGCGACCACTTGAAGCCCTTTAAGAAACCAATTCCAAGCGCCGCTGTTGTTGTGGCCGAAGCCGGACGCAACGAAGCCGGGATGAACCGCGTTCGCGGTCACGTTCTTGCCCACCAACCTGCGTGCCAGTTCCCTCGTCATCAGAATGTTGGCGAGCTTCGATTGAGAATACGCGGACCAACCGCCGACCCATTTACGCCGAGCAAATTGAAGGTCCTCGAAGTCGATCTTCCCGGCGCGGTGAGCATCGCTGGAGACGCTCACGATCCGTGCGGGAGCGCTGCGTTCAAGGAGCTCCAACAAGGAGCTCGTGAGGACAAAGTAGCCCAGGTGGTTGAGCGCGAAGCTCTTCTCGTAACCGTCTGGAGTCGTCTCCCGCTTCGCGAAGTAGGCGCCCGCGTTATTGATGAGCACGTCCAGCCGGCCCAGCCGATGACGGAGCTCCGCGGCCATCCGCGCGGCCTCCGACGGGCGTGAGAGATCGCCCAACACCAACTCAACCTCAGCGCCTGGCGCAGCAGCCTTGAGCTCGTCGCGCACCCGCTCGGCTCGAGCCTGGTCTCGCGCCGCCAGCACCAGGTGATGCCCCTTCCGAGCCAGTGCCAGGGCCGCTTCCTTCCCAATGCCGTTTGTCGCGCCGGTGATGACGATAGTTTTTTTCATGGTCGTCACCCTAATGACGGTCCGGTGCTCACGCACGGGAATGAAGGCCCCGAACGAAATCGATTTATTTTGAAGCGTACCGTCCTTGGGTATGTCCCCGAGAAGCGGATGAATAACGAGAAAGAGAAGGACGAGGGGCCGGTTCGCTCAGCGGAGCTTGAGCATCGAGCCCCTTCGAGGCTCGATGCTTGGGTCACTGCGCTCAAGAGCGACGCTCACCGTGTTCGGACCTCTCCCTTGCAGCCGCCTCCAGTCGACCGACGGTTCGCGCGGTTTCTCTGGGGTCTGCTGCTGCCTTTTTCGCTCTTGCGAATCGGAACCAATGCGCCTGGCGCGAAGGAGACGTTCGTTCGGACGGGCGCGCTGACGGGAGCGATCACGTTGACGGCTGCGCTGTTGCTTGTCCTCTCTCCGGTGACGCGGTCTTGGTTTGAGAAGGGCAGCGACAGAGACGCTGGGGCGCTCGTCGAAGACGAGGACGAAGCACCTTTGCCGCGAACAGGAAGAAAGAACGCGCTCAGTCGAGCGTTGCGACAGCTTCGGAGCGAGGTTGGGAAGCTGAGCCAGCGGAGCGCCGCAAGGGAGCGCGGCGCCATCCGATCCGCGCTGAGTGAGGTGGTGGACTCTTCGGAAGAGTTGCTGGAGGAGGACAGGACGCCCCGCGTGAAAGACAAGGAGTGGGAGCGCACCCTCAAGACGGACATGCGCAAGGCGCTGGGCGAGCTGGCGGACGCGGGAGTCGAGCTCGACGCCCAGCTGATGATCGACGGCGGGGAGAGCGGTTCCACGGTGCACGCGCTTACCTCAGCGATCGACGATGATGATGGGGACGACGAGAGAGGTGAGCTGGCCTCGCTCCGGGATGACACTGCTGAGCTCCGCGAGGCGCTTCATCTCCCCGCGACTGAAGCTCAA
>JBQTKE010000761.1:0-7801 GCA_052386435.1 Myxococcaceae bacterium | reverse complement strand
GCACACACACCCGGCTCTTCACGTTCCGCTCCACCAAGCATCTCCTGCGCGACGCCGGCTTCCGAATCAAGCAGGTCCGCGGCGTGCCCGCCCCCTTTCCAAAAGTTCTGGGCAACGGCATTCTCGGAAAGACCGCGATCGGCGTGAACGAGGCGCTGATCAGGCTGAGCAAGACGCTGTTCGCGTACCAGATCTTCGTGGAAGCCGAATCCACTCCGGACGTGGACTTTCTTCTGCGAGACACCAAAGAGCGAAGCGCGGATCGGGCGGCCAAGCTTCGCGGTGATTCAGAAGCCGCACCGCACAGAGACGCTGGCAGCCGTCGAGCGAGGTCAAGGACCACGAGTGACGCGTAGGCCTCTGTCTTGAGCCTTGACGCCGTAACGGTTGACAGCGCGAACGCCAACTCGTCTCGCGGAGCGCGCGCTCTCCTTTACGCCCCGGCCACGCTTGCCGTGGCGATGCTCTTCTACCGCCTGGCACACCTGGATCAGGCGCCGTTCATTCTCGACGAACCGCACTTCCTTGATGCCGCCTGGTCCCAACTGCAGTCCGGGGGAACATGGGTTCGCGCGTCACCCATCGCTGGAACCCAAGGCCTGACGTACGGCCCCACTCCCATTTGGTTCTACGGCCTCGTCCAATGGGTTTTCGGTCCCTCGCCGGTGGCGGCAATTGCGGCGATGAGCACGCTCACGTGTCTGTCTCAGTTGACGTTGGCGGCAGGAGTCTCTCGCGCGCTCCGTGGAGGGCCCACGGTCTTCGCGTTGGTCTTGGCTTTACTGGCAGCGTCGCCCTACCAATTCTTCTGGTCGCGGCTCGCCTGGGACCAGTGGGTCAACATCTGTTCCGGGTTCAGCGTCGGCTTGCTTGGGCTGACGGACTGGAAATGGAAGCGTTGGCCCGTCGCGGTCTTAGGGCTCTTGAGCGGAATCGCCTTCTCCTCCCACCTGATGTCCGTGCTGTTGACGTTTCTCCTCTTCACCGTAGTCCTCCTCGAACGCGATCGCAGCTGGAAGGGCCTGCTTGAAACGGGCGTGCTGCTGGCGATCCCTTTCCTCCTCTTCACCTCGCCCTACTTGCTGTGGCTGTCCGGTCAACCCACGCCCGTTGGTGCGCGCTCTTTTGGCTCTGGCGTGTCCTTCTTGCAGCGGCTGCTACAGCCTGCGCGCATCCATTCCACAGCGGGGATCCGTTACTTCTTTGATGACGATTGGGAGCGGTTCACCCGTTGGACTGGACTGCCCGCCTTCGCTTTCAGAGCGGGTTCAGTGGTGGAGGCGCTCTTACTGGTGCTGTGCGTGATCGGGCTGATTGCCGTGCTGCGACGGAATGACGGTACGACGCGGTGGATGGCCGTGCTCGGGCTCGCCACGGTCTTCGCCTACCCCGCCCTGTACGCCTGGAAGGGACTCGAGCTCCAGCCGCACTATCAGTTCCCAACCGGCTGGCTCGTTCCAACAGGCGCCGGCTGCTTCCTGACGTGGGCCCGTTCGCGCCCAACCCTTCTTTCCGCGCGCGGGGGGCTGTGGCTGGTGGCCGGGCTGAACTTTGCTTTCGTGCTCCTCTGGTCCGTGTTCGTGAACCGCTTCGACGGGACGCGAGGCATTCACTACTCAAGCCCCGTGGGTCAAACCCGGAAAGCGATGACGGAGCTCTGCGCGCGCTCGGGATCCGCGCTCTCGCTGGCCAATCAGACGCTCGTCTTTCCCAAAGTGCTCGAATACCTGGCGCGGACGCTGCCCGAGTGTCGCGACAAGTCGATTGGCTTCTGCGGATCCGCTTGCCCAAGCGCCGAGGGCACGCCGCCAGTCTTCACTTTGAAATACGCCGACTCTGAAGGAGGACGCCTGGAGGTACGGTGAGCGCTACGCCGTTTCAGCGACGCCGGTCAGCTCGGTTCTGAAAGTGTCGCTGTGGCCCTTCCAGCTCCTCAGAAACCGCTTCTGTTGACCCGTCCGCCGGGGCTGACGCCGCCAGCGCGCAGCAGCAGGCGCCGATCACGAAGTAGTAGTAGTTGCAGAACGCCTGTTTGTTGAACGCAAAGAACGCGGCGTAAGTCAGTGCCATCGCTCCCGCGAAGCCTGCGGGCGTTCTCGGGGCGCGCCAAAGCGCCAACCCCACAGCGACCAGCACGGCGACGAAGGCCAGGCTGGTGGGCAGTGGCGGCGAGCCGTCGCGGGTCGAGTAGGCGAGAAAGCTCAGAGCGTCACTGCGAAACGGTTGCACGGTCTGCAGCGCGACGACGCTGTGCCAGAACGCTTTCGGGTTCCAGAGAAACAGAGGCATCGTGATCAGCGCGGCGATCCCCACAGCTTTGCCCGCGAACACCGCCAGGGCTCTGCGCGGCGGCCAGGGCTTCGGAAACAGCAATACCCCCAGCGCCGGCGCGAAGACCATGTACTGCTTCACCGCCAACAGCAGACCAAAAGCCCAAGGCAAGACTCGAGGCGCGCGACACGCGGCAAAGACCACCAACGCGAGCAAGACCACCACGAACGGCTCGGTCCAGCCTTGCTCCAGCACGAACAAAGAGCGCGGGGTAAAAAGAAAGAGCGCCGTGGCCAGGGACGCGGTTCGACCCGGGCGCGCGTACGCCATGAGTCCTCCAGCCAGCGTCATCGAGAGAAGCTGCCCGTACCGGTAATCCCCACCCAGCACCTGCCCCGGAATGGACATCAACAAGCTCAGCGGCGGATAGGGGAATCCGAACGACAAACGTCCGCCCACGGAGAGCCCCGGCCCGTAGAACGGGGAATTGCCGTAGATGTCCGGGAAGGTCATCGCGTACGGGTTCTGGCCCGCGAAGAGCGCGGCGATGGCGTCCTTCTGAAACACGTAGACGTCAATAAAAGGCCGCGGTGAAGCGTGGATAAGCCACACGCCCAGAACCAGATGGACCGTCAGCAACAGCGGCGCGCGAAGGCGAGGGGCCCAGTGCCCCAGGCAGGCACCGGAGACGAGCGCGGCGGCCGCCAACCCGAAATAGAACGGGCGAAAATCGGCGGCGCTTCTGAGCTGTAAGTAGATGCCAGGGGGCGCCGTCAACAACGTTCCGAATTGAAAAACGAGCCCTGCGGCAAGAAGCCCGAGCAAACCACCCTCCCGGCTCAGCCTTTCTTCGATCGCGCCGATGTGAACGGAAGCCACCGCCACTACCGCCAAGACCAACGCGGCCGCCAGCATTGGGATGGCATCCGGATGGAGCGCGCCATTGGCCAACTGAACCGCGTATCCCAGGAGAATCGCCGCGCTCGCCCAGGCCCACCTTCCCAATCCCGTCTCAGAATTCGACACGCGTGGCACCCTACTTCGCGCCGGACCACATCTGCACCATGCGGTTCCAGTTCCGAACGAGCGCTTTCTCCTGCGTGAGCAACACCGTCACGTTGTCGGTGCCGAAGCGGACCCGCTCCTCCGCCACGTCACGCAGGTCCTCGCGGGTCTCCCGGAGCTGCTCCATCTGCCTCTGAACCGACGGGCGTGCCTCAATGGGGACGCTCTCCAAAAGCTTTTCGTGCTGGGTCAACAGTCCGTCGTAGTCCGTGGCGCCCCACATGACCCTCTTCGGGATGACCGCGTGAACCAATTCGTCTATTCCTTCCACTTCCGCCTCAGTCAGCCCATTGACCTCCCGCGCCCCTTGCTCTTTCAGGGCCCGAGCACGAAGTGTCCCCCGGGCTCGGGCAGCAGGCGCCTTGGCCACCCCTTCCGAAAGCTCCAGCGCGACTGTCTGATAACGGAGATACGCGGCCAGCTTCTCCGGGGTCAGCTGCAGCAGGGGTCTGGTCCCCCCGTCCACCTCGGAGCGAACCAGGCCACTGTCCCAGACGGAAGCAGGTCCCCCGGTCAAAGACGGGACCTCAGTCGGAGCCGGGGCGGGACAGCCGGACAGGACACCGAAGCAGGCCAACAACCACCCCTTGCCACCCATGCACCCTCCGATCAGGACGCGGCACTATACCTTTGACCCCATGCGGCACCGTCGTGTACGAGTGCGCCACGTTGGAGGGGCAGCGTGCGGATTTTCCTGGTGAGACACGGCGATGCGGACGCGGAGATCCCGGAAGGGCTGGGCGATGAAGCGCGCGCCCTTACGGTTCGTGCCCGCGCACAGTTGATGACCCACTTCACGCAACTGGCTGAGCGCATGGGTCCGCTCAACGCTGTCTTCACCAGCCCGCTGGTTCGCACCGTGCAGACCGCTCAGACGCTGGCGATCGCACAGAACTACGAAGGTTCTCTACGGGTCCACCGGAGTCTCCTCCCAGACATGCCGGTTGGCGCTCTGGAGACTCTCCTGCAGGAGCACGTAGGCCAGAACATCGTCGTCGTCGGACACCAACCCTCCATGGGCGCGGTTGCCACGCACCTGCTGGCTCTGTCCGCTTTCCCCAAAGCTGTTGCACCAGGAACTGTGATCGCCGTGGAGCGGGACGATGCGGTGACTCCTCCCGGACCCGCTCGACTCCTCTTCTACGCTGCCCCCGGCCACTCCGTGGTCGAAGGAGCCGAGGCGCTCCGCTGATGATGGACGAAAGCCGCTACAACGGGCTGATCGCGTCCACCTTCAAGAAGCTCCTTGCGGCGCTCGACGGCGTAGATCCTGACGTTCTGGATGCCGACTCCACGGGAGACATGGTCACCATCAGCTCGTCCTCTGGGGAGAAGTGCGTCGTGAACACCCAGCGTGCGGTCCGGCAGGTCTGGGTCGCTGGGCGCAGCCAGGGCATTCACTTCGACTACGACGAAGGGTCGAAGACCTGGAAGGACGACAAGCACAAAGGCCTTGAGCTGTTTGCCTTCGTCGCTGATGTCCTCAAACAAATGTCAGGCGTGACGCTGAGCTTTTAGGCGAGCGCGCGTCGAGACGAGGCCGCAGTGCTGAGGCGAATGCCGAATCCTCTTTCGTGGACGCCGCGCCTCAGTGCGCCGCGCATCCGGAACGCGCGGCCCTAAGCCAACGAAATGCGATCCCGCTTCTTGGTCGGCTCTCCGCCGTCGACGCGGTTGCCGCCCGCCGCTTGCGCACGGGAGAGCGCCTCCGTGACGTCCTTCATCAATGAGCCGAAGCTGATCTGTCCCTCGGTCACGCCAGGCTCGTACGCCGCCACGCCGACAGAGGCGGTCACGTCTCCGCCCAGACCGTCCAGCCGAGACAGCCGCTCTCGCAGCCGCGTCGCCACGAAGAGCGCGCCCGGCCGAGGGGTATTGGGCAGCAGCACCAAGAAGCGGTTCTCGCCCGAGGGCACCGCGAGATCGATGTCGCGCACACCTCGAGTCACGATGGCCAGCGCCTGCGCCAAGAGCGACGTCGGCAGCTCCTGACTCAGCGCCGCGGAGCGCTCGGCGAAGTGGTCAATCGCCACCAGCAGAAACGCGACCGGGTACTTGTAGCGGCGCGATCGTTTCACCTCCATGAGGAGGTACTTCTTGAAGAACTCGAAGTCCGCCGACGTGCCTTGGACCTCGACCACATCCTTGGGCGGCTCGGCGATGTGCTTCTGGAGATTGCTCTCGAGTCGGTCGACCGTCTCGCGCAGCACCCGCATCTGCAGCACCAGCTTCGCGCAGGAGACGACGGTGCCGCGTTTTAAGGGACCGACCAGCGCTCCATCCGCACCGGCCTGCGCCGACTGCGCTTCCGCATCGTCCGCGTCCGGCGGGTAGAGCAGCACCACCGGCAGAGAGGGCACCAGCTCCTTGAGCTGCTTACACAGCGTCTCGGACTCGAAGGACGCGGAGGCAAACGCCAGCTCCAGCGGATCCGCGCGCAGCTGCCCCACTGCCTCGGCCGGGGTCACCGCGACTTGAACGGTGAACCCCGCGGACTCGAGGTACTTGCGCATGGTCCCGGAGACCGCGGGCGATGGTTCAACGACGAGGATCCGCTCGCTCAAACCTCCATGACCTCTTTTTCCTTCTTGGTGACGATCTCGTCGACCTTGGCCACGCCGCCGTCGGTCTCCTTCTGCACACGTTCGGTGTTCCGCTTGAGATCGTCTTCGGTGATCTGCTTGTTCTTGAGCTGCGCCTTCAGCGCTTCGTTCGCGTCGCGGCGGACGTTGCGGATCGCGACCTTGTGATCCTCGCCCTTCGACTTCACTTGCTTGGCGATCTCCTTGCGGCGCTCTTCGGTGAGCGGCGGAACCGGCAGACGAATCAGCTCGCCGTCGTTCATCGGGTTAAGGCCGATGTTCGCCTCTTTGATCGCGCGCTCAATGTCCTTGATCACGCCCTTGTCCCAAGGCTTCACCGTGATGAGCCGCGGCTCGGGCGAGTTGAGCGCCGCGACGCCGGAGAGCGGGGTGCGGGTGCCGTAGTAGTCCACGAAGATCCCGTCGAGCACGCTGATGTTCGCGCGGCCAGTGCGGATTTTGGAGAGGTCCTTCCGAAGATCGTCGAGCGTCTTCTCGATTCGTCCCTGCAGGTCCTTCATCACGTCTGCCATGTTCGCTTCCTTTCCGAAAAACTTAGGAGGCCCGGCTTACGCCCAGACCGTCTCGCCCGCCCCGACCACGGTGCCGAACTCGCCGGCCTCATCCACCGCGCGCTTGATGTTCCCCTTGGTGGTGAGGTCGAACACGATGATCGGCAGCTTGTTGTCCATGCAGAGTGAGATCGCGGTGGAGTCCATCACGTTCAGGTTCTGCTTGAGCACGTCCATGTACGTCAGCGTCTTGTAGCGCCGCGCGGTCGCATCTTTCTTCGGATCCGCGTTGTAGACGCCGTCCACCTTGGTCGCCTTGAGGATGACCTCGGCGTTGATCTCCATCGCGCGCAGGGACGCCGCGGTGTCCGTCGTGAAGTACGGGTTGCCTGTGCCGGCGGCGAAGATCACCACGCGTCCCTTCTCCAGGTGCCGCACCGCGCGCCTGCGAATGTAGGGTTCCGCGATCTGCTCCATCTTGATTGCGGAGAGGACGCGGGTCCAAACCTCGTGCTTCTCCAGCGCGTCTTGGAGCGCCATCGCGTTGATGCAGGTGGCGAGCATGCCCATGTAGTCGGCGCTCGCCCGGTCCATGCCCTCCGTCGACCCGGCCACCCCGCGGAAGATGTTTCCGCCGCCGATCACGATGGCGACCTCCACTCCGCTCTCGACGATCTCCTTCACCTCGCCGGCAATGCGAGTCAGCGTCGGCGGGTGAATGCCGTACTTCCCTTCCCCCATCAGCGCTTCGCCGGAGAGCTTGAGGAGGATGCGCTTGTAGCGGGCGGGTTTGGTTTGGGCGGCGGACATAGGCGTCCCGCTTCTACCCCCCGTCTCGGTCACCGGCAAGCACGCGAAACGTTTAGGTTGGGACCGTCGCGTCGACGCCAGCGCTTCAAACCTCCTTCAGCGCAGCGACGCAGACGGATTGAGCAGAACGGAGCGCACTGCGTTCGGTGCTCCCAACGCGACGCACATGGTGTGGCCCCACAGCTCGCCACAGTCCGCGCGGCCGCCGAGCACGGCGTTCGCCTCGCTGACCATCGACGAATGAATCACGTAGACCGCGTCCGGTCGAAGCGTGCCGGTCAGAACGTCATGCGTCGTGTTCGCACAAGCGGCGGCGGAGGCGCGCTCGTCCACACGCGTGGTGTAGCCACTGTTGGTGCTCCACCCTGCGAGACGAGCGAAGTAACTCAGCCGCGTGGCTTCATCGCGCGTGAAGTGCCCTTCGCCACATCCCTCGCCAGCAGCGGGGCTCACCAATGCTGGAATCAAGGTCAGGTGCAAATAGCCCGCCTCGCGAAAACCAGACGGTAGAGCTTCTTCGCGCAGCGAACCAACGGTCGGCCCCGGCGAATCGCCGGGGCC
>JBQTKE010000760.1:0-2607 GCA_052386435.1 Myxococcaceae bacterium | reverse complement strand
ACGTCCGCGGCGCTCTCCATGATGAACTTGAACCGCGCCGCGACGTCCTTGCCGAGCAGCTCGTTGATGGTGCGGTCCGTCTCCAGCTCGTTGTCGATCTCCACGCGCAGGGACACGCGCTTCTTCGGATCCAACGTGGTGGCCTTGAGATCGTCCGCGGGCATCTCGCCCAGACCTTTGAAGCGGGTGATGTTCGGCTTGGCGTTCCCCTTCACCTTGTCCTTGATGATCTGATCCCGCTGAGCCTCGTCAAGCGCCCAGTACGTCTCCTTGGCGATGTCGACGCGGTAGAGCGGCGGCTGAGCGATGTACACGCAGCCGTTCATGATCAGCGGACGGAGGTGCCGGTAGAAGAAGGTCAGCAGCAGGGTGGCGATGTGGTTGCCGTCGGAATCTGCGTCCATCAGCAGGAAGATCTTCCCGTAGCGCAGCTTCGCGAGATCCGTGTCCGTGCCAATGCCGCAGCCCAGCGCGCTGACAATGTCGGTGAGCTCTTTGTTCGATGCGACCTTGTCCGTCGACGCCTGCTCCGCGTTGAGCACCTTGCCGCGCAACGGAAGGATCGCCTGCGTCCGCCGATCGCGTCCCTGCTTCGCGGAGCCACCGGCGGAGTCACCTTCGACGATGAACAGCTCGCTCTCGTTCGGATTCGTGGACGAGCAGTCCGCCAACTTGCCCGGAAGGTTCAACCGGTGCGAGACCGCCGTCTTCCGACTGACCGCCTGACTGGCCGCGCGCGACGCCTCACGCGCCCTGGCCGCGAGGATGATTCGAGCAATCACCCCTTCAGCCACGGTCTTGTTGTCGTTGAGCCACTTCTCCAACGCCGGGCGAACCACATTGTCGACCAGGCCGGCGACCTCCGGGTTGTTCAACCGCCCCTTGGTCTGCCCCTGAAATTGCGGCTCCGCGACGTACGTCGAGAGGATCGACGTGAGCCCTTCGCGAATGTCTTCCGCGGTGAGCGTCACGCCTTTCGGCGTCAGCCCGTGCGTGTCGATGTAATTGCGCACGGCCTTCACAACGCCCTGGCGCAGACCCGCTTCGTGCGTGCCGCCGTTGCCGGTGGGGATGCCGTTGACGTAGCTGCGGATGTGTTCGTCCGTCGCTTCCGTCCAGACCAGCGATACCTCCATGCGCGGGTTCTCGTCGCGCTGCAGGTAAAACTGGCCGCCCTGAGCGGGCACCAGCGACTTACCGCGCTCCGTGGTCACCTTCACCAAGTACTCGGCGATGCCACCGTCGTGCTTGAAGGTCTCGTCCGTCGCGGGAGAGGCGGCCTCATTCTTGAAATGAACCGTCATTCCCTTGTGCAAGTAGCTCTTCGCTTCCAAGCGCTCGCGAATGAGCTCCGCGTCGAACTTCTGCTTCACGCCGAAGATCTCGCTGTCCGGCTCGAAGGTCATCGCCGTGCCGGTGCCCTTGGCGTTGCCTTCCGGCTTCAGCTTCGACGTCGCCTTGCCGCGCGAGTACGTCTGGACATTGCGCTTGCCGTCGCGCTTCACCTCGACAGACAGCTTCGACGAGAGCGCGTTGACGACGGACGAACCGACGCCGTGCAGACCGCCTGAGTGCAGGTAGTTCCCCTGCTCGAACTTGCCGCCCGAGTGCAGCGTGGTGAGGATGATCTCCAGCGCCGGCTTCTTGTACTTCGGCATGATGTCGATAGGGATGCCGCGGCCGTCGTCGGTCACAGTCACCGACTTCCCGTCCTTGTGCAGCGTCACCGACACCGTGGTCGCGTAGCCGTTGATCACCTCGTCGACGGAGTTGTCGAGGATCTCCCAGAGGAGGTGGTGGTAGCCCACCGCGTCCGTTCCGCCAATGTACATGGCGGGGCGCTTACGAACCGGCTCTAGCCCTTCCAGGACCTGGATGTCGCTCGCGTTGTAGCTCGTCTTCTTGGCCATGGCTTACTTCTCCTCCTTCGGCTTCTCCGGGAGCGGGATCCAATTGAGGGGCGCGGCGACGAGCTTCACCTTCTCCTTCTTCGCCATCTCGCGGCCTTTCCCACCGCGTCCGGAGACTTCGTAGGTGTCGATGCCCAGCGTCAGCTTCTTGCCCTTGCTCGTCTCCAGCTCCAGCGGTGGCGCCTTCTTCGAAGCCGTGGAGAGGAACGCGACGACGCGATCGCCCGCCTCAACCTTGATCACCGTGACGCCACGGCCCGGACCCGCCAGCTCGTTGATCTCGTTCGCCTTGCAGACCAGCGCGTTGCTCTTCTCGGTGACCACCGCGACGAGGTCGCGATCGCCCACCGGCGTCACGCCAATCAGCTCGTCTTCGCCACCCGGACGGGCGTAGCGACGACCCGCGCGCGTTGAGAGCTCCGTGTGCGGCGCCAGCGGGAAGCGCAGACCATAGCCGCGCTTGGAGATGCCGATCATCCGCTCCGGTCGAGCCAACCGAGCGTCCAGCGACATCGCGCCGACCACGCGCTCGCCGTCGTCGAACTTGAAGAGCTTCTGAATCGGATCGCCGTAGCCCGTGGACGCCGGCACGTCGTTGAAGCGGGTGACGTACGCGGTGCCAAAGTTGGAGAAGAAGACCAGATTCGACTTGAGCGAACCAGCGAGCACCGACATGACCTCGTCGCCTTCTCGCAGT
>JBQTKE010000759.1:0-10330 GCA_052386435.1 Myxococcaceae bacterium | reverse complement strand
GGCGCGCCGCGCGTGGCAAGCAGAGCGCGCAGCGCTCTCGGCCCGCGCGGATTCGGCGCGAGGCGCCCGGCCAGCAGCGCGCGCAGAGCACACGGGCCGCCTGGAATCGGAGCGGGTGGCCTTCGAGGGACGCCTGCGCGACTGGGAAGCAGAGCGCGCCGAGTGGACCGGACGGGCCGCGACCGAGCGCGCGGGACTGGAAGGGGCTCTGCGCCGCGTTGAACATGAGCTCCACTCCGCCCATAAAGCGGCGGAACAGGCCCGAGCGTCGTGGGAGGAAGAGCTGCGTTTCAATCGGGTTGCTTGGGAGGACGAACAGCGGCTCACGCTCTCCGCCAAGGAAGATGCTGACCGCGCGTCGCGTTCGGCCCTCGAGGAGCTGCACCAGACCGCATTGAGCGAGCTCAAGGAACACAGCCGCAGGCTTGCGGGAGAGCGCGAAACACTCGTCGCCTCGCATTCGATTGCGCTGAGCGCGCTGAACGAGCAGGTAACCGCGGCGAAGGCGGAGGCGGAGCGCGCGCAGATTGAGATTGCTCAATGGCAGGAGGCGCTCTCTGTTGAACGCGCCAAGCTCGCTTCTGTGGAATCAGCGCTCGAAGGCGAAAAGACTCTGGTGGAGTCGCTCTCGCCGGCCGCGAAGTCGGTGCCGGTCTTGGAGGCGCGGGTCACGGAACTCACCCAATCTCTTAAAGCGGGCGAGGAGTCGCTGGAGAGGCTGCGCGCGGAGGCTCAGCGCGTGCGGGAAGAGCTGGTTCAGCGGACGGACGCCGCGGAGCGCGCCCAGCGGGAACGGGCGGAGCTGGAGAAGATTCTCGACGCGTTAGGAGAGGAGCGCGACGGGCTGGAGAACGACGCGAAGACGCTGCGGGCGGAGAGCAAGGAGAAGGACGCGAAGATCGATCTGCTTAACCGTCGTGTCTCCGCGCAGGACTCGGAGCTCAACGCGCTTCGCCGAGTGCTCAACCGGCCGGGGCAGGGGAAGGTCGAGCAGATCTACGAGCGGGCCAACGCCGAGCTCTCCGCGGTGAAGGCCGAGCTCTTCAAACGCTCGCCGGATCAGACACCACGGCCAAGCGCTCTACCGTCAATGCCACCCGCCGGCCCGCCGTTGCCGCCGCGCCCCTCGTCGCCCGGGCTGCCCAAGCTGGATGCCCAGCGTCCCTCGTCGCCGGGCAGGCCAGCCCGCCCAACGACCTCGCCCGGTTTGCCTCGTCCCCCCGCGGGCGCTGATCTTCCGCGGGTCCGCACTTCGCCCGGCATCAGCGCCTTGGGAACACCCCTGCCCAGGCCGCGCACGGCGGATCCGCTCGAAGCCCCGATCAACGAGCTGCCGGGCGAGGAATCCACGCGGCCCAACCCCGTTGTGGACGTGGACGAATTCTCCATCGAAGAGGAGTAGGGGTCAGCGCGGCTCCGCGGTTACACTTCCGCCCGTCATGGCGGAGCGCGTCTTCAAGTACCACGGGCTGGGGAACGACTTTGTCGTGCTCGACCGGCGCGCGTCCGGCAAGGACATCGACGCCTCCGTCGCGGTGGCGATGTGCGATCGCCGCTGGGGAATTGGCGCGGACGGTGTGCTCAGTCTTCTGCCTTCCCACAGTGGCGTCGCCAAGATGGTGGTGCACAACGCGGACGGCAGCATTGCAGAGATGTGTGGGAACGGGCTGCGCTGCGCGGCCAAGTTCCTGGCGGATCACACGCCATATCGACCGGAAAAGCTGGACGTGGAGACGGGCGCAGGCGTCCTCGCGTGTCAGCTCACTTACGACGCGCAAGGTGCCTCCGCGGTGGAGGTCGCCATGGGACCCGCGCACCTGCTCTCCGCGAACCTTCCGTCGGGCAAGACTGGAACGCCGTTCGTGAATGCGCCCGTTCGCGGGTTCGAGCCTCTGAAAGGCTCCGCGGTGAGCATGGGCAACCCGCACCTCGTCCTCTTCGGCGCGGAGCTCACAGACGCGTCGACGCTCGGGCCAAAGCTGGAGCTCCACCCCGACTTCGTTGATCGCACCAACGTGGAGTTCGTTCGTTCCGAGCGCTCGGGCTATCGGGTCGTGGTTTGGGAACGCGGGGTAGGGGTTACTCAAGCGTGCGGCACAGGCGCCTGCGCGGTCGTCGCCGCGGCGGTGAATGAGGGACGATCACCGCCCGAAGTCTGGACGCCGGTGGCTCTTCCGGGAGGAACCTTGAACATTTGGGTGCGAGAGGATCTGTCCCAGGTGCGTCTCTCGGGGCCGGCGACCTTCGTCTTTGCGGCGGAGTACTGACTGTGGAACCGAACCGCGAGCTTCTCCAGCGCAGCTTGGAGCTTCTGGGCAACGTCGACCTGGAAGCGCTCACCGAACACTTGCAAGGCGAGCTGATGGCGGTCTGCGACGCGCAGAGCGCTGCGCTCTGGTTGGTGGAGGAGAGCGAGCTGCATCTGCGCGGCTATCGGGGGTTGCTCGACAAGCAGTTCCTTCAAGAGCGCCTTCCCCTGCAAGGCTCGTTCTACGAGCGGATGCGCGAGCACGCCCCCTGGCTCTCGGGAGAGGGCCGCGAGCGCAAGTTGCACGTCCCTCTGCACGCGGCGGGCGAACTGGTGGGGATGGCGCAGCTCGCGGATCCGCTCTCCGGCGATTTCCGAGCGGAGTCTCAGCAGGTGGCGCGCACGCTGGCGGACTTCGGCGCGGTGGCACTGCGGCTGGCGCGGAAGATGAGCGCGCTGCAGCGACTGGGGCTGAAAGACCGAGACACCGCCGCGTATAACCTCCCCTACTTCACCGACTACGCGTCCAAGGAGATCAACAAGGCGCGCCGCTACGGCCGGACGTTCGCGCTGATGACCTTCTCAGTCGACAACCTGGCACAGGTCAGCCTGCGGCTGGGACCGGAGGAAGCGCGCAAGGCGACCCGCGGGATCATTCGCGCGCTTTCGCGTTTGGTCCGAGACTCGGATGTCATCGCCAAGGCGTCCGAGACGGAGCTCTACGCGCTGCTCCCGGAGACAGATTTCTTTGGCGCTATCCTCTTCAGCCGGCGCGCCGCTCAGGCGGTGAAAGCAGAGCCGGAAGTTCAAGAGGTCGAAGCCAAGCTCCCGCTCTCCCTGCTCACCGGCGCCGCGACGTATCCGCGAGACGGCGAAGGCTTCGACGAGCTCATTCACGGGTGCCGCCGGCGCATGGAAGAACGGCGCAGCTCACTGCAACGAAAACTGCTGCTCGACGAGCTTCCGTTCTGGGAAGAGGTGCAGCTCCTCCTGGGAACGCCCAACTCGCCGCGCCTGCCAGTGGACGACCAAGCAGAGCCCTCGCGCCGTGGTCAGGTGAACGACACGCTCTTTCCGGAGCTGCAGGCCGAAGTCGCGCGCGAGCTGCTGCGGGAGCCGGGCGCGCGCGGGATTCTCTACGTGGGCGGTGCGGAGATTCGGTCCGATCTTCCCATCGTCTCCGCGTTGAAGAGCGCGCCACCGGAGCTGGCCACCCGCGTCTACGTGCTGGGCCGCCGGGCTGACGTGGACTCGCACGCCGCGCTGACGCCGGTGTTCTTGGAAGGAGACGATCAACTGCAACGCCACGCGTTCTTGCTCTGGCTATCCGAAGGAGGCTCCTACGCGCTGCTGCAGCGGCAGGGACACGGCGTGCATTGGGGCTTTCACAGCTCGGACGCCGCGGTCGTCGACGGTCTCATCGCATCGTTGCAAGCCCAGTACGACCTGCAGCCTTACTGAAGGAGCGCCATGCTCGGGCCCGTTCGAAAGATTCTGATCGCAGATCCCGACTTGGACTCGGTCCGCGGACTCTCCCGCGCCTTGCGGCAGAAGCAGTACCAGGTGCACTACGCGCCGGATGGGAGCAAGGCGTTGCAGGTCGCGGTGCTGCGCCACCCCAATTTGATCCTCTTCGACGAGCGCTGCCAGCTGTTGGAGGCGCGGACGTTCGTGAGCATCCTGCGCAGCAACCCGCGCACGGAGGACATTCCAGTCGTGCTCACCGTGGGTGGCGGCTACAGCGAGAAAGTGCAAGGGCTGCGCGATGGGTACCTGCACAAGCCTTTCAATCTGGATGAGGTCCTCTCGCGCATTGAACATGTCTTCCGGCGCAGTGACGCGGCGAAGCAGCTGCGCGGCGAAGCGAAGGAGATTGAAGGTGCGCTCGGTCAGCTCTCTCTGCCGGATCTCCTGCAAGTTCTGGCCATGAACCGCCGCAGCGGTCGCCTGTCGCTGATGCGCGATCCGGAACGCGGAGAGATTCACGTCGCCAATGGCCGTCCGGTCAACGCACGGGTAGGGCCGGTGGAAGGGGAGAAGGCGTTCTTCCGGCTGTTGACATGGAGCGAGGGCACCTTCGCGTTCATGCCCAGCACCACCCAAGGTCGAGAGCGGATTTCGCGCGGCATGGACGACGCGCTGCTGGAAGGTTTACGCCAGGCAGATGAGTTGGCGCGGTTGGCGACCAAGCTCCCCGCGCGTCACCTCCGCGTGGAGCTCGCCGCGGACGCGGACCTCACCACGCAGACGCAGCACCCGGTCACCGCGCAGGTGGTGGAAGCGCTCAACCAACCGCGCACCGTCGCGGACGTCGTCGATCTCGCGACCGCGGTGGATCTGGATGTCGTCGCCGCGCTCGTCACCTTATTGGAAAAGGGCGTGGCGCGCGTGTCTGAGGTCGAAGACGCGCAGGCTCCGCCGTTGCTGCGAGCGGCTGAAGTCCACGCGCTGCGCACGCGCCTCTTTCGCGGGCGCCCGGCTACTCGGCGCGCGGTGGCGAAGGTCGTGGTCTGCGGAGAGCTCGCGTTGTCTGGGCGCAAATTGCTAGAAGGCCTGCCTCACGCGCGGGCGGTGGGCGTTCCTTCCGAGCTGCTGCAAAGTGGGTTTGGCACTCTGGCGCAGTGGGAGGTCAGCGAGGCGCTCAGCATCGACTTCTGCTTCGTTCCTTCTTCCGACGCGGCCCGGCCGTTGTGGCGACCTTTCTGCTCGGGCGCGATGGGCGCATGGCTCTTGGACAGCAGCGAAGCAGGGGTGGCATTGGCGCGGTACCTGGCGTTCGAAGTCCGTGTTCCCACCGTCGTCGCTGGCGGGAGTCTGCCTCCACAGCTCAAAGGCGCACCCGCGGGAGCTCAAGCAGTCCCTGGTGCCCTAGTCGATTCTCTGCGAACGCTGATGGTTTTGGCGCTCCGACCCTTCGCGGCCGCGGAGGGTGTACGGCTGACCGCGTGAGGCCTCGCGGCTTAAGGTGACAAACGGACCGAACGCTAGAGCAGCTGCAACAGGTGCAAACGGGTGGCTTCATCGAACGTCGCTGGTCCGGCGGGCTTTCGCTTCGAACGCGCACGCGAACTAGGCGGCGTCTTTCGCCGGTAGCTCGGTCAGGCCTTGGCGAACGCCCGGCAGCGCGAGCAGCAGCTCGTACTCATCCACGGGAATGAACGTCACGCGATGGCCATGAATGCGTTCAAAGCGAAGCTCCATTCGGAGGTGCTCCTCACCGTCGGCGCGGCGGATCACAAACGCGCGCTTACCCTCCCTGAGGCACAGCTGGATGTCCTTGTGAAGGCTGAGCAGACGCCGGGAGAGCCGCAACGCCGCGCGTCCTTCCGGGGTGTCGAAGGTGTGGAAGTGCCTATTCCGCGAGAGGGGTTTCGCGGGATCGAGCAGCCTCCGCACGAGGCGCTGTACGAAGGGATCCATCGCCGCGAGCATAGCAAAGGTCAGGCGCCGGCTTGGACCACGCGTTCCAACTCCCGAATCTTGCGCTTTTGCCCCACCGGGACCACGCAGGCGTTGCCGGGCGAAAGGCGCGGCGACCTTTTCATTCGGGCGACGCCTCGTCCGCGGCGGGAGTGTCGTGCTCGGAAGGCGGCGACTCGTCTGAAGAACGCTCCGACGGACGCGCGCTCTCTGTATCTGCCGGACGCGCCTTGCCCGCTGCGTCTGAGGAAAGGGGCTTGCCAGGCTCCGATGGGTGCGCACCTTCTGCGTTCTGGGGCTCCTCTGGGCGAGACTTCTGGGAACCGGACTCCTCATCAGGAGCGGTCTCTTCTTCGCGGTTGTGCTGTGCCTCCAACTCCGCGGGAGGAACCGGCGGCTGATCCGCCAGTCGGTCCGGCTCTACGACCAATGACGAAGGTTCGGTCTTCTCCGGTGCATGCACCCGCTGGCGCAGAACAAGGAGCGCCTCTTCGAGATCTCTCCCAACACTCATCTCGTAGAGCGGCTGGGCGTAGCGGCCTAAGAACGTGAGCAGCTTTCCGGAAGCGCCCAGGCTCACTCGAGTGCGCTTCCCGATGGGCGTAACCGCCAGGAAGCCTTTGCTCAGTTGGCCCCAGCCGCCGCCCTCCAACGCGAACTCCAGCACTTTCCCCGGTTCCGTCGAGACCACGGCGAGCTTGCCGTCGGTGGACCAGGTGCCCAACTCCGCCCAGCTCTGGGTGTCGCTCAAATACGGCGCGAACGCGGTGGGCGGCACGTCCATCATCAACGCCCGCTCCGCGTACCACTGCGACGGGAGGAAGAAGCCCAAGCCGACGATGGCCAAGACCGGGAGCGCAATCGCCGCCAGCAGAAGTTTCAGGGTGCGCATCAGGCGCTGAGGGTTAACACAACGCTCAGGCGCGGGGCAGCTTCACGGTGAACGTGGTGCCCGCGCCCAGGCGGCTCTGACAGTCGATGGATCCGCCGTGGGCGTGGAGAATCTGCTGCGCCACGGCGAGTCCCAGCCCGGTGCCGCCCTCTTTCGTGGAGAAGAAAGGCTCAAAGACGCGGTGCAGATCCGCCTCAGCCATGCCTTTGCCGGTGTCTCGAAACACCACCTCCACGTCACCGTTCTGTTGACGCGACTGGACAATGAGCTGCCCGCCACCGGACATCGCCTCGCGGCTGTTGCGCAGCAGGTTCAAGAAGACCTGGCGCAGTTGGCTCTCATCCGCCATCGCCCGAGGCGCGTTGGGATCCAGCTGGCGCACGACCTCCACGTGGGCGCGCTCCAGCTCTTCTTTGGAGAACGCGAGCACACCCTCCAGCACCTCATTCAAGTCTTCGGCGGCCAGCGACGGTTTGGGCACGCGCGCCATGCGCAGGTAGTGCTCGGTGACTTCGGTGAGGCGATCCACTTCGCGAATCACCGACGCGAGGATGTCCTGTGCCTCCCGAGCGGTCTGCTCGTTCTCAAACTTGGCCGTGCTGAACGCTTCCTCCAGCAACTCGATGTTCAGCCCAATCGACGAGAGCGGATTGCGGACCTCGTGGGTGATCTGCGCGGAGACGCGGCCTACCGCGGCAAGCTGTTCGGCGCGGAGCAGCGCTTCCTGCTTTTCTTGAAGCTGCTCTTCTCGCTGCTTGAGCGACCGCGCCATGCTATCGAACGCGCGCGCCAGCTGAGCGATCTCATCCTCGCCGCGCACGCCCAACTGCGCGGTGTAGTCGCCGCGGCCAATTCGGGTCACGCCTTCAATCAACGTCTGCACCGGACGCAGCGATCGAGCAGAGACCGCGGTGGCGATGACCCCAATCGCAATCGCCAGCAGCGACAAGCCAATGATCGCCACATGGGCGCGGCGTTGCCGCTGCGGTGCGTCGTCCGCGTGGGTGCGAATGCGCACGTCCACGATCTTCAAGATATGCGCTATCACTCGGGTCAGCGCGTCCTCCTGGCGTTGAAGGCGATCCAGCGCCTGCTCCGGCGCCTCTGGGTCGTTGGACGGGGGAGGGGAGGAGAGCCGAACCGCGGCTTCGTCGAAGAGCGTCTGGTATTCACGGTAGCCCTCTTCCAGCTCCGTCATCAGCGAGGAGAGGGCCTGAAGCTCCGCGGCGTCCGATTCCGGCGCCAGCGCCATCAGCTCCTGGAGTCGCTCCTGAGCGAAGGCAATCCATCCCGGCGTCCCCATCTCAGGGGCCCCGAAATTGAGACGCGCGGCCTCTAGCCAGGGCTTGCGTTCCGCCGGGGCTTCCTCGATTCGAATCCGGTCGGTGGTGGTTTTGATGCCTTTGAGCGCGTTCTGAATCAGCGCGGCTTTCTGACGGATCTCGAAATAGCCCTGCGTCACCAGCCGGAATTCGTCCTGGCTTCGGCGCAGCTCCAGCACGGAGAAGATGGACACCGTGCCAAAGGTGAAGAGCACCACCGCGTAACCCAGGAAAATCCGCGTGGCGAGGGAAAGCTTCATCATCGGAAAGTAAGAGACCTAAAGAAAGACATCGAGCGCGAGACAGTGGAGGATGCCGCGATTGACCCGCTGAGAGGGCAGCCATTAGAACCCTCTCGACGTTTGGCCTCCAGACTCTAGTCGAAGGAGCAGCTCATGGTCCGGAATGGACCTGCTCAAAGCTTTCACCGGCGCGCGGGGCTGGCGGCGCTGTTGGTCTGGATGTCCCACACTGCGGCCTTCGCCCAGACGAAGCCCTTGATCGCGGTTGCACCGTTCTCGTCAGCAGAGGGGGTGCCTGCGGGCGCGGCGTCGCGCTTCACCCAGCAGATCTCTCAGCAGCTGCAGGTTCGAAACGAGGTGCGCATCGCTTCGGATCCGAAGGCGCCGGTTCGGTCCGTGGATCGAGCGGCGGCGTTGCTCGCCGAAGGTGGCAAGGCGATGGACGAGCTGCGCTTTCCCGCGGCGGTGGACGCGCTCAGGACTGGAATTGAGCTGTCCTTCGCGGATCCCTCGAAGGTGGATTTCAAAATGGTGCTGGACGCGCACGCGCAGCTCGCGGCAGCCGCGCTTCGGTTGGGCGAGGACAAGGTCGCGCAGAATACGCTCGTCGCGCTCGCCAAGCTGGATCCGGCGTACACGCTGGGGGACAAGTACCACCGGTTTTCGTGCGCGAATGGGACAAAGCCAAAACGAGGGTCGCAACGCTTCCCCGCCACACGCTGATCGTCGACGGTCCTCCCGGCTCGACCGGCTTCATCAATGGTCGCGACCTGGGCATGGTCCCCGTGGATGAAGAAGTCGCTGACGGCCGCCACGCGGTGAAGGTGGAAGGGACCCGTGGCGAGCTCTTTGGTCAGCCGGTGGACGTGAAGGGTGGCCAGGCGAAGGTGAGTGCGGGGTTCGGCTCGAGCGCCCTTTCAGCACCTGACGAGCTGCGGGTAGGAACGATGCTGGATCTGGAGACCGCGAACAAGGCGAACGCCTATGCGAAGGCGACGCGCGCGGAATACGTGCTGCTGGGGATACTCGCGCGTGCGGCGGATGGGCAGCTGACTGCGGCGACCGCGCTCTATTCGGCTTCCAAGCACAGCTTTGTGCTGCTGGCGCCTGCCACGCTCGACACATCGCTCTCCAACTTGGAAACCCAAGCGTTCGGCGTCGCCGATGAAGTGCTGGTGCGGATGGGTTCGTACGGCGTCCCCAGGTCGTTGCCGCTGGCGCTGGTCGGTCGTCCGGTGCGCAAGGCGCAACTCCACTTGTTCGACAAGGACAAGGCGTTCCCGTCCAGCGCGACTTCGGCGGAGACGACTCCTGCTGTCGTGGGTCAAGCGCCCGCCGTCCGTTGGTACTGGTGGGTGATTGGCGGGGTCGCGGTGGCCGCCGCCGTGGGCGGAACGGCGTATGGCGTCAGTCAGGCGAACCGTCCGGTGACCGGAACCATGAGCGCCAGTTGGTAACTGGGTTGAAAACGACGATGAACCGCTTTGCCTGCTTTTTCGCCGCCTGCCTTCTGCTGCCGCTCTCCGCGTGTGAATCGCGCTCGGTCAACTACAAGGTCCGGATCACCTCGGTCGCCTGCGCCGAGCCGCAGCCACTCTCGGACGCGCAGCAACTGCGCTTCCGCATTACCGGCGACGGGCTGAACGCCCCCATCGATTCCATCGTCGCGGTCTCCGCAAGATCAGCGCAAGTCACCGCGATTCCCGCGGGAACCCACCGCGTCGTAGAGGTTCGCGCTTACGCAGGCGAAGTCGCGGGGGGGCGCGTCGTGGCGGTGGGTCGCTCCATGCCGTTCGATGTTCCAGACACGCTGCCGCCCGAAGGAGAGCGCGAGCGGGAGGTGAAGGTCTTCCTGCGCCGCGCGAACGCCTTCAGCCAGCCCAGTGATCTTCAGCCGTCTTCTACTTGCCAGAGAATGCGCAGCGTCCGCGCTGGTCACACCGCGACGCTGCTCCCAGACGGCAAGGTGCTGGTCGCGGGCGGATTCTCCCTGGAGCCCGTTGCCAATGGAACGGGTTACACCCGCACGTCCTTGAGCTCGACGGAGATCTTCGACCCGGAGACCGGCACGTTCAGTGATGCACCGCCCATGGGGCTCAACAACAGCGACGGTCGCTTCTCTCCGCTTCCGCGCGCGTTCCATTCGGCCACTGCGCTCTCCACCGGTCAGGTCCTGCTGGCCGGCGGCGAGGTCGCCTTCGGTGGT
>JBQTKE010000758.1:0-7013 GCA_052386435.1 Myxococcaceae bacterium | reverse complement strand
CTTCACGTGGCCGAACAGCTCGCTCTGAATCAGCTCGGTGGGAATGGAGCCGCAGTCCACGACGATGAACGGCTGGCCGCGGCGAGGGGATTCGGTGTGAATCGCGCGCGCCAGGACTTCTTTGCCGGTTCCCGTCTCGCCCGTGAGCAGCACGCTCACGTCGCGCGGGGCGATGCGCTCCAGCAATCCGAAGAGCTGACGCATCGCCGGGCTCTGCCCCACCGCGCCGCCGAACGACACGCGACTGGAGCGGGTGTCTCCCAACGATTCTTGGCGCAACGCCACGTGCAACACCGTCTGCCCCAGCGTCAGCGTCGCCTTCTCTTCAATGACCAGCTGCTCAATCCGAGCGCCGCCCATGAACGTGCCGTTCTTGGAGCCCAAATCCTTCACGCGCACGCCGCTGCCGGAGACGCGAATCTCCAGGTGCTGCCGCGAGATGGTGGGATCGGTGAGGACCAACGCGTTGTCAGGACTGGTGCCCACCACCGCGACGCCGTCCAGGACCAGCACCTTGCCCACGTCCGGCCCAGAGGTGACGGTGATGACGAACTGCTGAGACTGGAGCTGCCCAGTGGCTTCGCTGACTCGGAGGAGGGCGGCGCGGGAGAGGGGAGCTGTCGAGGGATGGTCAGCCATGGCTTTTTGAAAGGTCAGTTAGAAGCGGTGACGCACCGGCGTGGTTCCGTTTTCGGTGACGACGACCTGCACAGTGTACGGCTTGTCGGCGTCCGGGTTGACGAGCTTGACCACGTGAGTGCCCTCGTAAACGGAAAGGGGAGCCAACGGTGTATCACCCACGCGCTCGCCGTCCACGTAGACCGTTGCATAAGGCTGCACCCGGATGTCCAAAGTGCCTTTGCCCAAACGAATGGCGAAGGTGGGGTTGCGTCCAGCCTCAAGCTCCAAGGGGACTGTCTTCGACGCGTGGAGATCGTTGTTGAAGAGCTCCACCTCCACCTCCCCTGGCGCGCGCTCCGGAATCGTTACCGGCGCCCAACCCAACAACGTCCCATTTACGCGAACCTGCGCCCTGATGTTGACGCGAATCTCTCCAGAAGCACGCGGGGCAGGTTCAGCGCGCGCCACCCCCTTCGGCGCGGAGGGCTGTGTCTTCTGAGTTTTAACAGGGACTGGCTTGACGCAGCTCGGACCTTTGCAGCGCCCCGACGCAGCCACCGGTTCGGCGGGGACAGGCTCTTTGGGAAAGAGCTCGGTCGCGTTCCCAGACTTGAGGTTGGTCGTGATGGCGCTCGGCTTCGGTCCGTCGACGTTGCCCGAAGACGTCGAGGTTCCATTCTTGCCCGAGGACGGATTCTCCGGCGGCCTCACGTTCACCGTGTTGGGCAGCTGTGGCGCGGTCGGCTGTTGCCGTGAGCCGCGCACCACCATCAGGCCCGCGAAAACGAAGAGCAGCACGCCCGCAGCGACAGCTGTGTTGCGCCACTTGGGTGGAAGCTCGCTGTGATCGATCCGCGTGAGCTGCGGAATAGGAGGCGCGTCGTTCGGCAAGTGCAGCGTGGTAGGCGGATCCTCCGCCTGCACTGGCAGCACGGTGATGGGCGCGGAGAGCGTATCCTTGGGGACCTGCGGCGCCTTGGCCGCCCCGGGCGGGGTGGTCATGGTCGCGGGCGGCGTCGCCGGACGCGCGGGCGCCAGGTCCTTGGTCCCGAGCAGCTTCTGACAGAGCTGACCCAGCTGAATGGTGCCCACCGGTTTTCCGGAGGACATCACGTACGACTCCAGTGCTTCGTAGACTTCGCGGCAGCTGGCAGGACGAAGCGCGCGGTCTTTTTGGAGCGTGCTGCGGACGATCTTCTCCAGCGCCTCCGGCATGTCCGGGCGGATGTCCCGCATCGGAATGGGCTCTTGATTCAGAATGGCGCTCAGCACCGCCATGTCGTCGCTGCCGATGAACGGCTTGATGCCGGTGAGCAGCCAATACAAGACCACGCCCACCATGAAGACGTCCGCGCGGCGATCCAGCTCCAGCGAACGCACGTGCTCCGGAGAGATGAACGACACCTTGCCGAAGACGCGGCCTCCGGTGCCAATCTGCGTCTCTCCCTTCAGCCGCGCGATGCCGAAGTCGCTGACCTTCACCGCGCCGGAGCGGCCAATCAAAATATTGTCCGGGCTGATGTCGCGGTGGACCAGACCCAGGGACTCTCCCGCCGGCGTCGTCAGGTTGTGCGCGCACTCCAGCCCTTCGCAGACGCCGGAGATGATCTTCGCGCAGACCTCATACGGTAGCCGCATACCTTGGCGGGCGGCCGCTGCGACGAAGTCGTAGAGGTTGGTGCCATCCACGTGCTCCATCGCGATGAAGTGGTGGCCGTCTTCGAAGCCGAAGTCGAACGTCTGAACGATGTTGTGGTGGTTGAGCCGCGCGACGAGGCTCGCCTCCGCCAAGAACATGTTCACGAAGCGCTTGTCGTCCGCGAGGTGACCATGGATGCGCTTGACGACGACTGTCTTCTGGAAACCCATGGCCCCGCTGGACGTGGCGAGGAACACCTCCGCCATCCCGCCCACCGCCAATCGACGCAGCAGTCGATAGCGGCCGAGCATGCCGATCGAAGCGTCCTGAGCGGGGAGAGCGGAGGCCATCAGGTTCAGTCTAACGTTTCGAGGCTTTGCGGCGCGCAACGCACAGCGTCAGTCCCAGAAGTACCGTCACCCCCTGCAGGGTTCCAGAGCCCCTGGGCGGGCTTTGGGCGCATCCAAGCGCCCAACCATGCAGGCCCACCGGCTCGAACCCTGCGTCTGGCCCGCCTGCAATTCCGCCATCCGGCAGGGGGACGCCGCCCCCCTCCCAACCGTTCCAAGTCTCTGAGAGCACTTGTTCGGACACGTCCGCTCGGGTGTCCGTGCCAGTACCCATGGTGCAGTTCGCCACCTCGGCGACGCTGATGATCCCGTCTGGGGTGAGGGCTGGTGCACCCAGGTCCCCGTCACACACCCGAGCTGCGCCATCCATCGTGAAGTGTGTCGCGGACAACGAGCTGACGGTCTGTGGGCCGGCCCGCCGTTCCAACTTCGGCCCGCCGGTGACCGTCGCGCCGTAGCCCACCCGGCGGACCATCGCGCCAGCGCTGCTCGCCACGGTCTTGCTGACGTTGAGTGGGATGACGCCGGAGACCTGCGCGTCCAGCTGCAGCAGCGCCAGGCTGCCGACCGTGACGCTCTGCCGAACTTGAACGGTCTGCACCGGCGAATTGACCGAGGGCCCCACGTAAATCGTCAACGTGCCAGTGGTCTGCTGAAGACACGGTGTCGACGTGAGCACCGTGCGAGGCGCGAGCAGCGAACCCGAGCACCGAACTGTTCCCGTTCCATCCACGATCGCCACCACCGCGTCATCCGCGGAGAGCTCGCTGCTGGTGAGCGCCTGTTGGTTGAGTTGAACCATCTGCACCGGCGACGGCGAACAAGCGAGTAAAAGCAACAGCAGCAGAGGCGGCACGGGCCGGCAGCCGTTGAGCAAAATGCACGCCTCGGTGAGGGTGCGTCGCATGATCCTCCGCATCCGCGGGTCCAGACCCGACTTCGGTCGCGCGCGGGTGCCTACTGCATACAGCAGTTGGGCGTTGCAGGGCACACCGTAGCGCTCCGAAACAGAGGGGAAAACTTCTTGGCGCACAGGGCCGAGAGAGGGTGTGGGCCTTGCAGTATAAAGAGAGGCCATGTCCCCTCGAGCCCTCACGTTTTCCCTTTGCGCTCTGGTTGGCGTCGCCTGCGCGCCTCCTTCGGACGCGTCCTCTTCGCCGGTCTTGACTCAGCAGCGCGGCCTCACCGCGATGTTGACCGCGCGCTCCTCGCACGCCGCCACGCAGATGAGTCAGGGGACGGTGTTGTTCGTGAGCGGCACCGGTTTGACCGCGGAGCTGTTCAACCCGGACACCGGCGAGTTCAGCCCCGCCGCGCCGATGAAAGCGCAACATCCGGGACTGACCGCGACACTGCTGCGCAACGGCGAAGTGCTGGTGGTGGGAGGAGCTTCGGCCGAGCGTTACGACCCGGTGAGCAACACTTGGCTCTCTGCGGGCGATCTTCCCAACGCGCTCTCGCTGAGCGGACACACCGCGACGCTGTTGCAAGACGGACGCGTGCTGCTCGCGGGCGCGGGCAAGGCCGTTCTCTACTCGCCCGCGGGCCCGAAATGGACCGTGCTGCCCGCGCCTGCTTCGCGCACAGGACACACGGCAACCCTGCTGACGAACGGAAAGGTGCTGGTGACGGGCGGGGGCGTGGCCAGCGCGGAGCTGTTCGATCCCGGAAGTCAGACTTGGGGAAGTCCCAGCGCCCTGGTCCTGGCCCGCACCGGCCATACCGCGACGCTGCTTCCCAGTGGGGAAGTGGTCGTGGTGGGCGGCGGCGCGCCCACCGACGAGAGCTACAATCCGGACAGCAACAGCTGGAAGGCTCTCTTTAGCAGCAGCAGCAGCGGCGGGCGGAGCTTCCACACCACGACGTTGCTGCCCAATGGCTCGCTCGTCACCCTGGGCGGCTACGTCAACGGCGCGGCGGTGGCCACGGCGGAAGGTTCGGGCATCGCGCTCGCGACCGCGTCTGGGCAACACACCGCGACACTGCTGCGCAGCGGGAAGGTTTTGATCGCCGGCGGTCAGTCCGCTCCCAACGGCGCCACGCTCAACCGCACGGAGCTGCTCGCCCCGCTGGCTCCGGGAACGTGGACGAAGACGACCGGCGACATGCGGGTGCCGCGGCTGTGGCACAAGAGCACGGTGTTGCGGGACGGGCGCGTGCTCATCGTGGGCGGCTTCTTGGGCGCGGCGACCTACAACGATTCGCAGGTTTTTAATCCAGCCACGGGCACCTTCGGCCCTCCCGCGACTTTGCCGGGTTCCGCGCGTGACTCCTTCACGCTGACGACTCTGCAGGATGGGCGCGTGCTCGCCGTCGGCGGCATCATTGGTGATGCGCCGGTGCTGGACGACGCGTCGATCTACAACCCCGCGACCAACACTTGGGTGGCGACCACGCGGCTGCCCACGGTGCGGACTGAGCACGTGGCCGTGCTGCTTGGAAACGGGAAGGTGTTGGTGGCCGGAGGGAGCCTCGATGACAACGGCAACGACTCCTTGGCCGCTTATCTCTACACGCCCGCTGAGAATCCCTCGAACGGAAGCTGGGCGACGGCGGGGAACACGCTGGGAGGTCACACCGCGGGTTCGGCCGTGTTGCTGCAGGACGGAACCGTGCTGGTGGCGGGCGGCGAGAACAGCACCACCGGTGAGATCTACAACCCGGTCGCGAACAACTGGGTCGCGGCGGGAACATTCACCACCGCGCGCAGGGACCACATGCTGACGCTCCTGCCCAATGGGAAGGTTCTGCTCGCGGGCGGCGAAGGAAACGGCGTGGTCGCCACCTGCTTTCTCTTCGATCCGGGGATGAAGAGTTGGATCCCGACGACGAGCTTGGGAACCGCACGGACGGCCGCCGTGCAGACGTTGCTGCCCAGCGGGCGCGTGTTGATCGCGGGAGGACGCTCCACCACGAACGCGGCCGGCACGTTGAGCTCCACGGAGCTCTATGACCCGTTGCTAGGGACCTGGAGTGCGGGTCCTTCCATGGGAACAGCGCGCGGGTGGCAGGCGACGGTCGACGTACTGCCGAGTGGGAAGGTGCTGGTGACGGGTGGCGAGACGCTGGGCGCGACAGGCTTGGCCACCGCGGAGGTTTTTGACGAAGGGTTGAGCGGCGCTGCCTTCGCGCCGGCGCTGGCGGATCCGCTGCCGGCGGTTGTCGCGGGAAGCTCGGCGTGGACCGTCACGGGTGCGCGTTTCACGGGGATCGCCGGCGAGGACGCGCCAGTGTTCACGTTGAACCGACTCTCCGAAGGAACCGATGGCACCACCAGCGTGACCGCGCTGCGAGCGCTGACCTGGACTGCCACCCAGGCGAGGCTGACTGTTCCCGCCACGTTGTCGGCGGGTCGCTACTGGCTGCGCGTGAGTGTTCGAGGCGTGAACGGCGAAGCGAAGCCGGTGGTGGTCGCGGCGGCGACCCATCCGGTCTTGAGCATCTCTTCACCACCGCGCTTGTTCGGAGCCAACGTCTGCGGGCGCGAGCGCGCTGCTATCACTGTCGCGGGGCCCGCGGGCGCGGCCTTCACCGCCGTGTCCAGCGCCTCCACCGGCGCGTGGTTCAAGGATCCCGCCTGCGCGGAGCAGAGCACCACGTTCACTGTGGGTCCCAACGGCAGCGTGAACCTCTTCTACAAGGATTCGGCGGCAGGATCCCCGCGGCTGGGCGTCAACAGCCTGACCGGTTTTGGGGATCCGCCTTCGCAGTCGCATGTCGTCGACGGGACCGCGCCGACCATGGGCACCGTCACCGCGAAGGTCACGGAGACGGAGCTTGTTGCCAGCTGGAGCGGCTTTTTTGATCCCGAGACAGGCGTGCGGTTCGATTGGGCGCTCGGTAGTGCGCAGGGGCTTTCGGAGCTGCAGTCGTCGACTTCGGCCGGCACGGCGAACACAGTTCGCTTCACCGGCCTGAAGCTCGCGTCGGACACTTCGCCGTATTTCTCTCTGCAGGTGACCAACGGCGCCGGGATGCCGTTGCTCGTCAACCTGGGTCCGCTGACGCTGGGGAAGGAAGAGTCCACGAAGGAAGAGGGCGGCTGCACCGCCGGTCCCGGCGGACGGGCGGGCATGTTCGCGGGAGTGCTGTGGGTACTGGCGTGGCTGCGCGCGACGCGCAGGTCGCCGGAACGCAAGCGGGTGCGGATCCGCTGAGCGTGCATGACTTCAATCCGAAATGATCCGCCAGACATTCACCTCCTTGCTGCGCACGCGCGCGCGGTGTCGGAATCGCGTGCGTCGTTCCCACGGAGGTTGTTGATGTCGACGCTGATTAATCGAGTTCGTTCGTTGCTCGCGCCCACGCCCGCTCAGGAGGCCCCGGACGGCTCTGTCGACATGCTCCGCTCAGGTCGCTGGGCGCTGCACCAGTCTGTTCCCGTCGAGGAGTTTCCCGTCTCG
>JBQTKE010000757.1:0-4841 GCA_052386435.1 Myxococcaceae bacterium | reverse complement strand
AGGTCGGGGAGTCGCAGGGCGTCCTTTATATGGCGATGGTGCTGGTGTCCGGAGAGACGCTGGCCACGGTGGCGCGCGAGCTCCGCGAACGGGGTGAGCGGCTCTCGGACGAGGCGCTGCTCGCGGTGGGGATTCACACCTGCGCGGCGCTTGAAGCGGTGCACGCGCTGAAGCTCGTCGGTGAAGGACACCTCAACTTGGTTCACCGCGATGTCTCGCCGCACAACCTGCTTCTGGCCTCCTCCGGCGCGCTCAAGCTGATCGACTTCGGCATCGCGAAGGCGGCGACGAATCGCAACCTGACGTCGCCCGGCGTGACCAAGGGCAAGGCGGGTTACTTCTCTCCCGAACAGGCCATGGGGAGATCGCTGGATGGACGCAGCGATCTCTTCTCGCTGGGCGTCACGCTCTACAAGTTGGCGCACGGCTCCACGCCGTTCGATCAGCACAAGACCCACCAAGCTCGGAACAATGCGCTCGTCTATGGACGTTGGGAGAAGCTTTCCAATGTTTGTCCGGGACTGCCCGCGGGGTTCTACGAAGTTGTCGATCGCGCGCTGATGTTGCGGCCCGGAGATCGATTCAACGACGCGCGCGAGATGCGTGAAGCGTTGGAACGCGTAGCGCTCGAGTCGGGTGTTCACGTCGGCGCGGGTTCGCTCGCGGGTTACGTGGAGTCGGATGGCGACGAGGTCTCCGTCTCGGCGGTGCGGAAGATCGCGTCGAGCGGCGGGGGCAGTATGCGCCCAGTTCCCGGGCCAAGGCCGGGCGCCCTTCCTCGCCGACACACGGAAAAGGTCATCCGCGCGAGCGACACGGTACCGAGCTCGAAGGGCAAGCTGACCGAGAAGCTCAAGCGGAACCGGCTTCGCGTCGCAGCGGGCGCCACCGCAATGCTCGTGGTGGCGCTGCTGGGAACGGCCCTCTTGCTGAGCTCACACCCTGCTTCGGCGGGGCGCCCGCAGCCTTTGCCGGGGACTCCCACAGCGAGCCAGTTCCCGCCCCACGCGGCCGGAGAGCTGGCGGAGAGTGCACCGGAAGACGAGGAGACGGTGACCGCGCGGCAATCGGAGTTGGTGGTGATGCCCATGCCCGCGGACATCATGCACAAGTCAGGACCTGCGCCGGTGGAGGCGCCAAAGCGCGTGAGACCGATGCTCGCCGCGCGTGCGCCAAATCCAGAGACCGGGAAACCTCAGGTGACGGTGAGCATCGGCGCGGGTGAGGGTCAGTTGCGCGTTGCCGCTGAACCGAATGGCGAAGTGATGGTCGGCAACGAGAAGTGGGGCGACACGCCCGTCAGTCGGCATATCCCTGCTGGCCGGTACTCGGTCACGATTCTTTCCGGGAAGAGTCGCGGCACGTGTGAAGTGACGGTGCTTCCGGATTCGGTAGCGCGGTTCAAGTACGACTTCGGTCAGAAGAAGTGCATCGCCTTCTAGCACGGTGGAAAACGGGAGCCCGCGCTGCTCCCATGCCTTTGCGCGGCGCCTACTCTTCGCCCGACTGCAGTCCGAGTCGGCGCAGCATGCGGTGCACGGACTGACGCGGGAGACCAACTCTCTGCGCGGCGCGGGTGACGACGCCGTTGGCGGAGCGGAGGTGCTCGGTGAAGTAAGTCTTCTCGAAGCTCTCCAGCACTCGCTCTTTCGCCTCGTGGTACGGGAGCGAGACCAGCTGCTTGGTCATCTCCTGCCGGAGCCGCGCGTTGGCCGCCTCGTCCTCGCCCGTCTTCCCCATCGCGCTGGCGATCGCACCGGCGCCAAGGTCCGGGAACGCGCAAAGCCGCTCGACGACATTGCGCAGCTCGCGAACGTTCCCGCTCCAGTCATGGCTGGAGAGCATGTCTACGGTGGCATTCGGGATGGGCTGAGGTGGCGTGGGCTTGAGCTTGGATTCAAACATCCGCACCAACATGGGGATGTCTTCGGGCCGCTCGCGCAGAGCAGGTACGCGGACGCGGAACACGCTAAGCCGGAAGAAGAGCGCCTCGCCAAAGCGACCGGCGCGGACTTCGGCTTCGAGATCTTTATGAGACGAAGCGATGACCCGAACGTTCACCTTCACCATCGCGTTGGTGCCGGGCTTCTTGACCTCTTGGGTCTCCAGCACGCGCAGCAGCTTGGCCTGAACGGTGGCCGGCAGCTCCGAGACTTCGTCGAGGTACAACGTCCCGCCGTCCGCTTCTTCGAAGGCACCTGGCCGCGCGGACTTTCCAGCGGTGAGCGCACCCAGCTCGCGACCGAAGAGATCGCTGTCGAGCAGCGTCTCAGCCAGCGAGCCGACGTCGACGACGACGAAGGGGCCCTCCTTGCGCGGGGACTTCTCGTGAAGGGCCCGGGCCAACGCTTCCTTGCCGGTGCCGGCTTCGCCTTCCAAGACGACGGCGGAGTCGGTGGGCGCGGCGCGCTCGAGCATCGCGAACACGCGGCGCATCGCAGTGGAGCGACCGAGAGCTTCTCCGAAACGGTCTGACGGAGAGAGCGGCCACTGAATCTGCTGACGCTCCGGCTCAAAGCGCATCTCAGTGCGGCCCAAGGTGATCCGTGCCTTGTCGGTGAGCCGCGCGTCCATCACCTGCACGCCTTCAATGAAGACACCGTTGGTGCTCTTCAGATCGCGCAGCCGGTAGCCGCCGGGACCGCCGGAGAGCTCGAAATGCTTTCGCGAGACCGCGGGATCGGTCAGTCGGATCTGACACGTCTCGTCCGAACCGATCTGGACCGTCTGACCTTCGAGGATGACCTCCAGTCCCTTGTCGGCGCCCTTGGTCACGTACAGGCGGGCACGAGGAAACCGCGCGACGTCGTTCTGCAGCAGCTCAGTGACTTCCGGAGGAATGGTGCTCATCGAACCCGTGATTGTAGGCGCGCTACCAAAGGATGTCCTGGTCCTCGGTGACTCCATTTAACCAGGCAATGTCCAGGGGCTTACCGCCCAGGAGCAGCTTCCCCTCGAAGGTCCCCACCGGCTGAATGAAATGGCTCTTGACTAAGCGGTAGTCCCTCTCCTCGCGGTGGGCGTGAATGGGACGGAAGTGCAGCTCCACGTTTCCGTCCTCCGTCCGGACCTGCCAGGGGTCCAGTGGATCCTGGACGTTGAAGGAGAACTGAGCGCGGGAGAGCGGAATCAACCGGTCCCCCACCCAGAGCGCGTTCTCATTGGCCTGCGCGGAGAGCTCGTTGAAGCCTTCGACCACGTTGAGCCCCACCGGCGTTCCGTCCTTGAGACGGCCGTTCGCCAGCGCCCAGCGCCAGGTCACCCGTCGACCCAAGAGTCCGTGGGTGTAGTCGAGGCCGCCCACCCCACCGTCGAGCACGAAGCGGCGCCCGCGCACCTCCAACGTCCCCACCGCGAGCATCCCCGCCCACTTCTGGGTGACATTGACCGCACCGCCCTCACCCACCGGCGCGATCACGGTCAAAGGCGGCGCGCCTCCCGCTGCGAGCAACTCTGACTCCAACCGTAGCCTCGAGCGTGGGAGTGGAGAGAGACCGAGATCGAAATCCAAGCTGTAGCGCTCATCATGGCCCCCGCGCGAACACGAGAGCTTGCCCGTCAGCGCACGAAAGCGCGCGCTCAGACCTCGACCCGGGTTTTCATTCACGGAGACCCAAGGGCCCGGTGGCGAGAGGAAGCTCTCGTCGAACAACGCGCGGCGGGCCTTGAGATCCACCGCGCAAGCGAACGCGTTGGCCGTGTAGCTGAAGTCCGCGATGGAGAAGAGTGTGACGACGTCTGGGGTGCAGATGAGGCTGTACTGCCAGCGCTTGCGACGAACCGCGCGGAGCGGCAAGGGCAGGTGGTAGGCGCCCCGAAGCGCATCGAAGCTCACCTGACCCAGCTCACCCGCGTAGGTGCCGAAGCGCGGCTGCCCTTGTTCATTTTCAACAGTGGCAGGCGGCGGCAAAAGACTCATGGCAGGAGACTCCGGGTTGTTCCGCGGGCTATGAGCCTAGGCATGTTTCCCCCCTATCCGAAGCGCGCCGCACTCGTTGCCGCGACCCTGCTCACTCTCGCCGGGTGTGCGCAGCTGAACAAGTTTCTCTCCTCCACCTTCAAGAAACCGACCTTGAACTTCAAAAGCGCCCAGCTTTTGGAGGCCTCGCTCTCCGGCGCCACGGTGAATCTGATCTACGAGCTGAACAATCCCAACCCGCTGGGACTGTCGCTCGCTCAGGTCGACTACGCGTTCTTTGTCGAGGGGAAACAGCTGGTCGCGGGGCGCCCGCCGAACGGTCTGCAGATTGGGGCGCAGAAAAAGACCGACCTCGCCTTCCCCACCTCCGTGAAGTTCGCGGACCTTGCCCAGTCGCTGCAGACGTTCCTCACCAAAGATCGAGCGAAGTACCGCGCCGAAGGCACCTTGGGGATCAAGACGCCCATCGGGGTCATCTCGTTCCCGCTCTCCAAAGAAGGCGAGTTCGAGGTTCCGAAGATCCCGACGGTGGCGCTCAAGTCCCCGCGCATCACCCAGCTCAGCCTCTCCGGATTGACGCTGGCGCTGCCCATCACCGTCACCAACCGCAACAGCTTCGACCTCCCGCTGGCTGGCGTGTCCGGCAATCTGGCGGTGTCGGGTGTCAACGTTGGCAACATCTCCACCGGCTACATGGGCTCGCTGGCGGCTGGCGGAACGCGCGAGGTGTCTGTCCCGCTGACGCTGAGCCTGGCCAGCGCACCCGCCGCCTTCTCCGCGCTCAAGAGCGGGAAGGCCCAGTTTTCCCTCTCAGGACAGCTGGATTCCGGGGGCGTGGGCATCCCGCTTCGCTTGAGCCAGCTGCTCCCCCTGCAGCGCTAAAGCGCTCTCAAAATCTCGCGCTGCAAGAAGTGCGTCACAC